>CAMEEX010000190.1 GCA_945915235.1 uncultured Clostridia bacterium
CCTCCGGCTCACATGGGTTCTTCTCAGTCGCATCAACTGTTGTATCAGCGTCCGACTTCATGTTGGTCGTCACGGTCCACATGCTCTTGTCAAGGCTTCCATCATGCTCTATTCTCACTGAGCCGATGTTTTCCGCCTTTGAGCGATACCCGAACTTATCGACAGCCGTAACCTCATATGCCACAACGCGGTTATTTACCGTGGAAACATAATCATTCCACTCTGCGGCTGATGCCCCTGCATCAGGCACGGCAAAGCCCGCAATCTCACGGACTTCCTGTCCGTTCTCATACATTATTCTTGTAATCTCATAGCCGAGAAGTATATCCGCATCAACTCTGCTGTTGATTGTCAGAACTACTTCGTTGGCAGCATTTTTACCAATCTTAACCGAGCTTGTATCATCAGAAATGACAGCGGAGTTCTTTATATTGTTATCAGTTCCGTTCTCAATCTCATACACTCTCGCCTCGTCGGTTATGTAATATATTGCTCTCTCCTCGGCAGGGAACTGACCTGCATACTCAAGTGTTCCCTCATCAGGCTCCATACCCCAGCGCACAAAATACTCCGTGAGGTCTTTCTTGGCTGCCGCACATGCAAGACGCATAAAGTTCTGATTTTTGTCCGTGCCGAGGGTGAGTATAACTCCCTTTGGTGCCGGCGCATTGTCAACATTCCTTGCATAGGAGTCAACTCTCGCGTAGAACAAGTTCTCCATCTGCTCCTCATGGGTGTCATATGTCTTAAAGTTGTATCCTCTGTCGTAAGCTAAGTGCAACTGCCAGTACATCGCAAGCTGCACCGCAAGGTCAGGCGATGCACCCTTGGTGCCAGATGTAACCTTTTCATACACATCTGCATATTTCCAGCGCACGGACTCATTCGTATCCCTCGCGGTCGTGAGCTGTGCGAAATAATTGTTGGTTATCTCGGCTATCGAGTATGCGCTCTGATTGATATTGTGTCCTATCTCATGTGCGATACCCCAGCCAAATAGAAGTCCTCCTGTGTACTTTCCATCGTCCGATGTTATCGGAACAGCACTTGAAAGTCCTGAAACGGAATTCCAGTCAATTCCTATATGGTCGCCCGCCGCATACATGAATGCTCCCGCAAACATTCTCATATAGCGAATGTTGAGGTGTTCGGACGGCATTCTGTCGGAAGCGTCAGCTCCCTTCTCGTCGGTAAGTCCCTTGTGCTGATAGAACAGCTCCATCATCTCGTCCATCGCTGTTAAAGATGCACTGAGTTTGTCGGCGCGCTCCTTCGTTGTTCCGTTTCCGAGTCCTGCCAGAAGCATCTTGGCTGACACGGAATACATCATCTTATCGAGCATGATATCCGTCGCGCCTGCTATACAGTTCTGCTCGTCGAACTCTCTTGCTGCGCCGGTGTCATTTCCGGCTGCCTCATGCACTGTGTTATGTATTTCTTCTATATTTGCGACATGCTCCTCGAGTGCCTCGACGTAGCTGTATATTTTCTCCTCCCTCTCAGTATCATTAGTAACACCGTAGAGATTTAATACAGGTATGCTTACACCGCCGGATACGCGCACCGCGTAGCGGTCATTCTCGTTGTTGCCGGTGTATGCCACATAGAGCGCACCACCGCTCTCAGCCGAAAGGCTCTGCAGCTTAGGTATCGTTACCTCGTTGCGTCCGACCTTCAATGTCGCCACCTCAGTCTTTACCGTGCCGGACTCGGCATGGTACTGTGTCGCAATAAGCTTTAACTGGGCTGTATCGCCTGTCTTTTTGGTGTTGTGTCCGACATATATTGTAATCTGCTCACCTGACGCCGCCGACACACCGAGAGGCTGCCATGCGTTGAGACCGCTTATTCCAAGATGACCGTCCTTAGCTGCTGTTATCCCAGGTGATATCTCAATCACGTCTCCGAGCTTCGTGTCCAGAAGCCCCTTCGCATTGTCAAGCTCCTTCTGTATCGACTCTCTCTCCGGATTGTACTCACCGCTCTTTTCGTCAACCGTATCCAGACGCTTTTGCAGGGCAGCTATAGTCTGTGCCGTTGTGCCGTCCTTGAGTGTCGTGTGCAGGTCGTCCGCATAGAGCGCGAGAACATCGTCCTCCAGGCTGTCATAATAGTAAAATCTTACCTCGGAGATTGTTATGCTCCTGTAAGCTCCGTAGCGTGTGAAGCCTACTCGTATCATATCCGACTCTATCGGTTCGCTAAGCTTTATGACATAATACTTTCTGCCGTTTACATCTGTCTTTTGAAGCACGCCCGCTATGGTTGCCGCATGGTTAGTCTTGTGGTCGTCCTCATACCAGTACAACGACGCTCCTGCGTAGCTTGCCGTATCCTCCGGCTCTGCAAACGCTATGTAATTCATCTTATATTTTTCATCAAAAGTAAAATAAATTCCCTTGTTGTCCGCCGGGTATGCACCACCCTCGTCCCAGTCTGCAACGTAGTAATATGAATTATAATCGTTATCGACAATTCCGAGTGCACTGTCGGTTCCCTCCTCATCGAGCGGGCTGTTGACCATGCTTCCTCTAGGGTGTGTTGCCGATACAATGTGAGCGGTGAGCTCACCCCCACCCTGCGGCTCGTTTATCATATTGTACTTCGGAAGCTGTGCCGGAATGACAACCGTGGTCTCCGCCTCGGATACAAGCGATGCCGCACTCTCTCCAAGCTCGTTCACGCCTGTGACATACACTTCATACACCGTCTTATCTGCAAGACCGGTTATCTCGTATGAGTTGTTCTCAATTCCGGATATTTTTGTGTATTCCGCATCGCCCTTCACACGGTAATATACACAGTAGCTGTCCGTATCGTCCATATCCTTCCATGTGAGCTTTATCTTTCTGTATGCTCCGGTCGCCTTCAGATAGTCCGGCGCGTCCGGTCGTCCCGCAAGCTTCGGAACCGCCTCAACGGCACTTGTGTATCCACTTCGCCATGCTCCGTTTACAGCCTGCACGCGCACACTGTAAATATCCCGGTTCACAAGCTCCCTGCCTGCAAACGCAGATACCTTCAAGGTATTGCCAGCCGTCCTGACTGTCTCCGTCTCACCGTCGTGTGTTATCTCAACCTCATAACCCGTGACATTTTTGCTGTTATCCCAGGTCAGCGTAAAGCTCTTATCAGCGCCCTGCGCCTTTACATTCTGCGGTATGTCCATCTCAGGCTCAGGTATCCTGTTTTCCATGCCGTTTAAAAACTCAACCTTGGAGATATCTACAAGGCTTGACCCCTTAGCTGCCGCCGTAACGCGTATTATCACCTTCTTTACGGCTACCTGACCGCCAAGGCTTATCACTATGCTGCCGCCAGCAGCCGAACGGACGCTGTATGCCGCAACCGCCGCAGCCGCAGTCCCTATCTGAAAATACTGCACTCCGTCCTCAGTCTCGACTATGAGCATTCCGCTCTCAATTCCTACATCTCCGGTCTCAATGACAACCTGCTCCATTGTAAGACCTGTCCCTGCATCAGCCATATCCTCATTCTGAAAGGATATTCCTATCTCAACAGGGTTGTCCTCCGAGACCGGTTCCTCGTTCGCCGTCGAAAATGTCAGCCCGCCGTTTCCGGTAAGAAGGTCATCTATATCTCCGGTCACAATAGTATTTTCGTCATTTACCTTTACGGCTGCCGCATCGGGAGCGATGCTCTCCGTCACGGAAGCGGTCATATCAATCCCATCATTCTTTACATGCTGTGCGAAAGCATAGTACTGTAAATCAAGAATATCCGTCCTTCCATCGCCATTGAGGTCCGTGAACCCCGACACCGTTTTGCCCGATGCCGCGTCGAGTATCGCGTCCTTATCCGACTGCGTAATCTCTCCGTCGCCATCCACATCCCCGACAAGGAACAGCCCGGGGTGTGTCTCTCCCTGCTCATAGCTTATCCCGTCAAGGCTGACCATTCCTGTTCCCACATAGAGGTACAGAATATTTCCGTTCACCTCCAGCTCCTGCACATAGTCCTCAAAGCCTGCCGCCTGCATTCTGAGCGTGTAGCTTCCGTCAGCGAGACCTCCAACAAATACGTCAACACTGTCCGTGCCTGCCTGCAATGTGGTCTGCACCTTGTTGACCTTACCGCTCTCCTTGTTCGTTGCCGTCACGGTCACATTCACATCGCGGTACATCGGAAGCACACTTGCGAGTGTGATGCTCACTGCGCCTGCCGCCCCACTCTGCACATATGCGTCCAGCCATTCTGTTGACACTTCACCCGATGCCTGCTCTGCCGCTGCCTTTTTCGCGGCATACACAGCCGGCACCGAATTTTGAACACCCGCCTGCACAGGTACGGCGTTTTGCAGCAATAATCCCGCCGTCAACAGGAATGCCGTAAATTTCTTCATATATGTAACTCCTTTGTTTTTTAATCCTCGTCCCGGACCTTAATCACCACATGGCTGCGCGACACATGGTTTCCGTTCATCTCGAGACTGTAGTTGATATCCACAATAAGCTCACCGTTCTCCTCCGTCACGCTCATGTCCGAGGTATCTATCCCCATGGTAACGCTTCCATACGGAGTTTCATAGTAGCTTAAGTTTTTTTCGCCCATGGTGAAGAGCATATTGGTGGTCATCGGTCCCTTTCTGATAAGCTCCACCTCTTCCGGTGAAATCTTTATCATGTTGTCCGTCACCAATCCTTCCTCAAGGCTCTCCTGATACTTTATAAAATGTTTTCCGTTCCTGAAAAAATGTCGTCCGGCATATATCATCTCCACGGAGTCGTCGTCTTCACCTGCACTGTGGAGACCGGAAATATATAAAACTATGTTCTCTTTCATAATAAAAATATCCTAATATTCATCAATGTTTATCTGCTTCGTAGTCTTTATGTCAAACGGTAGTATCATATTTGCTATATTCTTGAATTTCTCCGCCGCATCACTGACATAGAAGCGGTACATCACACTCGGCTCCTCGACGTCCCTTACATTTGCAAGCTCCCGCTCGGCAAGCAGGCTCTTTAACTCAATAGCCGTCTCGTATGCCG
>CAMEEX010000191.1 GCA_945915235.1 uncultured Clostridia bacterium
AGGTGTGGCTGTCATGGTATTTTCCATGTTCAACTACCTCAACACGACCTCCTACGCGGCGGACGTCCACCTGAAAAATGGCGATGCAGAGAGGTTCGACAAGAGAATTGATGACAGGTTTGTGAGCTACTATGACACAAACACAAGGAACATGGAGCTGACCTACGAGGACAGCGTTCCGAGCGTGTTCTTTTTCAACGACACGGATACCATGAGCGAAAAGGCATTCTACATATTTGACGGGACACAGCTTGCGGCGGACTATTTTTATCTTCAGGACGAGAACGCCGTGTTCGAGGAGCTTCGCTATGACAGGCTGCTGGAGAAATATTTTGATAAAGATGAAATAACCTTTAGGGGCGAAAATTAGAATGAAAATGATTAAAAATAAGGGGATAGTATATTATATAATAGCAATATGTATTTCATGTATGATATTCGTCGGCTATGTAATGAATAAGCGTATATCCTATGCCGATGAGATATATACATACACCATTGTGAACGCTAAGAGTGCATTTGTACAGTTTCCGGTGGGTCAGTGGGTATCAAGGCAGTACATGGTTGATGATTTCAGCCATGATGCGGGCGATACATTTGGACATATGCTCGAAAGTGTCAGATACGACAGAGTTCACCCGCCGTTATATTATATACTTCTGTACGGCTTGTTCTCGATTTTTAAGGGCAGCACATCAATATGGATACCGCTGCTGCTCAATTTAATTTTTTATCTCGGTTCAATAACCCTGATATTCTGCTTTGTTCACAAGATTTTTAAAAGCTGTTGGGCTGCTGCTGCCTCGGTTTTATTTGCGGCCAACATTGGGGTTATATCGTCAGCTATGTTTATCAGAATGTATATGATGCTAACCTTTTTCATTCTCGCCTTTATCTATGTGAATTATCTGATATGGGAAAACAGGAAAAGTGGTATCTGTATGTACTTATTTTTGCGATAACAGTGTGCGGCTTTCTCACACAGTACTATTTTGCGCTGTTTGCGGCGGGCTGTTACATAACTGAATTTTTGTATGACATAATCAGGAAGAAATATAAGTCCCTGGCGGTATTTACCGGGGTGATGGCGGCAGCAGTCGTCACGGTGACGTTAATCTGGACGGAGTGGCTCAGGGATATATTCGGAAATGTCCATTCGCAGTCCATGTTTGAAAAAACAGGAAATATCGCAAGCACATTTTTGGCGAATATTCCGAAAACAATTCAATATCTGTACGGAACAATATTCAAAAATTTATATATTCCAATGTTTATCCTTATTGCGGTGGGCATCATATATGTGATTTTTTCGGGAAAAATGAGGGAGAAATACAGCAGCACTCTGAGATTTACACTCGTAAAGGTATATGTGGCGGCGAATTTTAATGCGCTTGTCATAACGGAGTTAGCGCCCGATTACCTGCTCTCAAACAGATATTATTATGCACCGGCAGCAGCCATACTGGTTGTCTGTATCCTGCTGGCATTTATGGCTGTGAACGGTTTTAACTACAAAAAATTATCGGGAATTGCAGCGGCGGCAGTGCTCCTTGCCATAATCGAGATGTACATTTTATCGGGTAACAATCTTGATTACTATACCAATGCGGATGAGTACGACAAAAATATAGCCATGCTCAGGCAATATGAAGATATTCCATGGGTCATAGCTGGAAACGAGGGCTGGATTACAAGAAACCATCTGGAACAGTTTATGATACCGTATACAATTCTGCTGGTGAACGAGGAGACTCCGGCTGTAAAAGATGAGGTTCTTGAAAACACCGAGGAATTTCTGCTTTTAGGCTACGATGACAATGCTAAGTTTTCCGATATAGGAATTGAGTATTATGTGAATTGTACGGGAAACGATTATGAAGAGCAGGAGATTATGACCTGGAATTCACTGCATGTATATCTAATAAAAAAGGTAAAAAGATAGATAAGGAGACAAAAATGGACAAGCATATCAATGTACCCTTTGACAGCAGCATATCCACCACCTTAAAGGCGGGGGACTATGTGTATCTCACGGGAACAATCTATACCGCGAGGGACGCGGCGCACAAGAGAATGTATGAGGCTCTTCAAAAAGGAGAGGAGCTTCCTTTTGATGTAAAGAATAATACAATCTATTATATGGGACCGTCACCGGCGAGGGAGGGCAGACCTATCGGCTCCGCGGGACCGACCACGGCAAGCCGAATGGACAAGTACGCTCCGTCACTGCTTGACCTCGGGCTTATAGGCATGATTGGCAAGGGAAAGAGAAATCAGGCTGTGCACGAGGCGATTGTCAGGGACAAGGCGGTATATTTTGCGGCAGTGGGCGGCGCCGGTGCGCTTCTTTCCAAGTGCATAACCTCATCTGAGGTCATCGCGTATGACGACCTCGGCACGGAGGCGATAAGAAAATTGACAGTCAAGGATTTTCCGGTGATTGTTGTGATTGACTCGGAAGGGAATGATCTCTATGAAACTAATGTGTAGTAATAAAAAGAAAAAAATTATTAAAATAATTATTTTTATAGAAATAATTGTTGCTTTATTTTTTGGTGTTTTAATATTTACTCCTAAAAAGACATACACAATTTTTCCGGAGGATGGGAATACGATAAAGCTTGTATATGGGCATTATTATATAACCTGTGAGTTTGAAGTGGATAAAGATATACAAACTGTCAACTACCTTCATATACAAGATTTAAGTGGCTCAAAAAAACATATAGCTCAGAATGATAATTATCTTAATGCTGATAATAATAGCTATACAACCGAATTTTGGATCAATTCTATATGTAGCACAGTAGAGTTGAGTGTGAGAGAAATTGGTCAGAATGTTGAGTCACAAAGTGCACATATAAAAAGATATGAGATAAAGAGTACAGGATATTCAGCATTTATAGGATTTATAACTATGATTGCATTAATAGCCTTTACGATGCTTTGGTATTATGTAAGAATAGGAAAAATAAAGTTAACACGAGAAAATATAAGAAATATAACCGTCATTACGGTAGCATTTATTATATCATGTTTTCCGTTGGCTGGAAATGACTTACTAAGAGGTGATGACACCTTAGTACATTTGATACGTCTTGAAGGAATAAAAGATGGGTACCTTGCAGGACAGTTTCCGGTTAAGGTAGAACCTACATTTAATGGTGGATATGGGTATGCTTTTTCTATATATTATGGAAGTCTGTATTATAATATACCGGCATTTTTGAGGCTTATGGGGTTTAGCATACAGAATGCTTATAAGGCTTATGTAATTATTGTTAATTTGGCCACATTATTGATTTCATTTTATAGCTTTAAAATAATATTTAGAAAGTCAGAACATGCATTAACAGGAAGTATATTATATAGTTTGTCAATTTACAGAATATATGACCTCTATCAGAGAGGGGCAGTTGGTGAGTATACGGCAATGGTATTTTTACCACTTATTGCAGCAGGATTATGGAAAATATATACAACACCGACAGATGACAAAAATTATTCAAGATTATGGATAATGCCTGTTATAGGATATTCAGGAGTTATAGAATCACATGTACTCAGTACGGAATTGTATGGTGCCTTTACTATATTGCTATGCTTAATAATGGCAAAGAGAACATTTAGAAAAAAGACATTTATAGTGTTGCTAAAGATTTTAGTTATAACAGTAGTTCTTAATATAGGCTATATTCTTCCATTTTTGGAGAGTTATTTATGTGAAGATGTAGTAATTAATTCAAATATTGTACTTGAGACAAATTTAAGCCAGAGAGTTCCGATTGAAAAAATGTTTTCATTTTTCATTGGAAATTATGATGATTATATATGGTGGAGAAGCAATTTGATAGGAACACTTGGACCTACTGTGCCAACCGTACTTGTATTAATTGTTTACAATCTAAAAAATAAAATGCCTGGGAGAGATAAAAGATTTTTAGGCGTGATGGGAATTATAACGCTTGTCGGAACAATAATGTCACTTGATGTAATCCCATGGGATAAGATACTTTCAAGTATGTATTATGGAATGACTGGAAGTAGGATAATAAATGCAATTATACAAAAAATAAGTCTGTTATTTATAAATGTTCAATTTAGTGTAAGGTTTCTTATAGTACCTATTGTAACATATACAATAATGACGTGTATTGTATTGTCTCAGAAAGACGATTATGGAATATTAAAATTTTCCAAGTATTTGCTTATTGGATTAACAGTAATTCAATTTATTTATGCAGGAATTTTTATTATGGTAAAAAGTGAGAGAGTTACAATAAATACAATTTCATCAGAAGATAAAGAAGTTACATGTAATATTGGTAATTATGAATATATTCCTTTAAAAGGTGATGGAGATATGCCATACGTAGTGACGTTCAGGCAACCTCTAAGCTGTTTGACAACCAATGTGGAACTAATGGAATACAGGAAAGAATATACTAATATTTATATTCATCTGAGAGCAGAAAAAGACGGCGCAGGTATTGTGGAACTGCCATTATTGTATTACCGTGGCTATAAGGCAGTGGATACAGATACAGGAAAAGAAATGATGGTTTTCAAATCTATGAGTAATGCCAGGTTGGGGGTTGTGGTTGATAGTGGATATGAAGGTAATATAAAAGTACATTATGCAGGTAAGACATCATGGCATATTGCTGAAATTGTATCCTGTATTACGTTTTGTATAATAGTTATCTATTGGATAATAAATAAAAAAAATAATAGATGAATTATTATGATGTATCGAATACCGAGGCTGATTGTAATAAAACACTTAATTATATAGATAGGAGATAAACAGTGTCGAAAAATAAACTTGAAAATATTTCTACATGGTTTTTAGTGATAATAATATCAGGTATTTTAGCATCATTTATTATAAACAGTATTACATTCACGGGATATAATGGATTGGACAATGAGGAAATAATATTGTTTAAAAAAGATAATATACTCAACTTTCCCACCAGTAAATCTGGTGTAAACACCTGATT
>CAMEEX010000192.1 GCA_945915235.1 uncultured Clostridia bacterium
GTGGCGTCACTTCCGTTTATGTTCAGCCTTGAACAGCCGGATATGGCAGCTATATTGTCGGCGTGGCTTCCGATTCTCTACGCGGGTGTGCTCTCCTGTGGGGTGGCGTACACTTTGCAGATTATAGGACAGAAGAACGTTAACCCTACAATAGCGTCATTGATACTCAGTCTTGAGTCCTGTTTTTCGGTGCTCGCCGGGTGGGTGATATTGCACGAGAGACTGTCTGTGAGGGAGAGCGTTGGGTGTGTACTCATGTTCGCGGCTATAATACTTGCACAGCTTCCGACGAGAAAGGGTAGTTGAAAAATCATGCATTCCGGCATTTTTATTGACAAAGAGCCGGAATTGATAAGATGGAAATATATAATCGAGAACGAATAAGATAGATATTAAAAACGTCATGTCGTACAATCTGACTTGAGGCAGCCCCTCAAAGTTGATTGCCCTGCATGACGTTTTTTTGTTACTTTTATGACTAAAAATTTTCTGGTTGAAAAAGCAGGAACACCTGCATGAAAAAGCGTTCCTGCCATTAAAATTTTTATTTATTTGTTAAGATTCTTCTGAGCTGTCGACAGCATCAGCTTGATTCTGTTGAGCTGGTTTACCTCGCTGGCACCCGGGTCATAATCGACAGCGATTATATTGGCGTCAGGGTATGCGGCGCGAAGTTCCTTTATTACGCCCTTTCCTACGATGTGGTTAGGTAAACATGCGAAAGGCTGGCAGCATACGATATTTTTTGCACCATGGTGAATGAGCTCGATCATCTCGGCTGTTAGAAGCCATCCCTCACCGGTCTGGTTTCCGAGGGAGACGAGCGGAGCTGCCATCCTGGTCATCTCCTTTATGTCGGTAGGGGCATCGAAGCGCTTGCTCTGGGCGAGTGCCTTGTTGGACGCACCGCGGAACATGTTGATTGCCTTTATCACGGCGTTGCTTATGTGCATTGATTTTTTGCTTGCGCCGAGATTGTCAGCCTTGAAGTTTGCGTTCTCCGCGCAGTAGAGCATGAAGCCCATGAAGTCAGGAACTACAGCTTCTGCGCCTTCCTTCTCGAGAAGGTCAACGAGATAGTTGTTGGCAGCAGGCAGGAACTTGACAAGAATTTCTCCGACAATTCCAACGCGAGGTTTCTTGATGTCGAGAAGAGGAATCTCGTCGAACTCCTTTATAATCTGCTTGATGTTGCGGTTGAAGTCCTTCATGTATACCTTAGGTTGTGTGAGCTGCTCAATGATAATCTTTTTCCATTTTTCATGGAGTGCATTCACTGAGCCCGGGACAGCCTCGTATGGACGTGTGCGGTACACGACATTCATAAAGATGTCGCCGTACTGGATTGCCATGGCAGCCTTCTTTATCATCGGAAGTGAGTAGGTGAAGCCTGAGTTGGTCTCAAGACCCTGTACGCTTAGCGAAATAACAGGGATATCCGGGTATCCGGCCTTTATGAGGGCACGGCGGATAAATCCAATGTAGTTCGATGCACGGCAGCCGCCTCCGGTCTGTGTTATGACGAGAGCTGTCTTTGTGAGGTCGTATTTGCCGGAGAGAACAGCCTCCATCATCTGACCTACCACGATAAGTGAAGGGTAGCAGGCATCATTGTTTACATATTTAAGACCGGTATCGACTGCTGACTTGCTTACATTCTTGAGCACCTCGACATTGTAGCCGCAGGAGTTGAGTGCAGGCTCGATGAGGTCAAAGTGTATAGGAGACATCTGTGGACAGAGGATAGTGTAATTGCTGTCACGCATCTCCTTGGTAAATTCCTTTCTGTGGTAAGCACTTGATACGATTTGGCGCTTGTAGTTGTTGTGTTCACGAACCTTGATTGCTGAGATAAGCGAACGGATACGAATTCTTGCGGCACCGAGATTGTTTACCTCGTCAATCTTGAGCACGGTGTATATTTTTCCTGCTGAGGAGAGTATGTCGTTTACCTGGTCGGTTGTGACGGCATCAAGACCGCAGCCGAAGGAGTTGAGCTGTATCATGTCGATGTTATCCTTGTCGCGGATAAAGCTTGCAGCGGCGTACAGACGTGAATGGTACATCCACTGATCCATTACGATGAGAGGGCGCTCAACTTTGCCAAGGTGTGATATGGAGTCCTCGGTGAGAACGGCTATTCCGTAGCTGTTGATGAGCTCAGGTATACCATGGTTAATCTCAGGGTCGATATGGTACGGGCGACCTGCGAGCACGATGGCATGTCTGCCGGTCTCCTCCAGATACTTGAGTGTCTCTTCACCTTTCTTCATAACATCATGGCGGCAGGCAGCTAATTCTTCCCATGCATCATGGCATGCAGCCGTAACCTCCTTAGATGAGATATTAAACTGACCTCCGATTTCTTTTACAAGGCGCTTGGCAAGAACCTTTTCGTCCTCAAAGGAAAGGAAAGGATTCATAAAGAGCACGTTCTCTGTCACGAGTTCCTCCACGTTGTTTTTGATGTTCTCGGCGTAGGAGGTGACGATAGGACAGTTGTAATGATTGTTGGTATTTTCAATCTCCCTGCGCTCATACGGGATGCAAGGATAGAAAATGAATTTTACGCCCTGCTTGATGAGCCATGTCACATGACCATGTGCAAGCTTGGCAGGATAACACTCGGACTCACTAGGTATGGACTCTATTCCGAGCTCATATATCTTACGGCTTGACTCAGGCGAGAGAACTACACGGAAGCCGAGCTTCGTGAAGAAGGTGAACCAGAACGGGTAGTTCTCATACATGTTGAGCACACGAGGAATACCGACAACGCCGCGTGGGGCATCGGTTATCTCGAGTGGCTCGTATGAGAAGAGACGTTTGTTCTTGTATTCAAAAAGGTTAGGTACATGATCCTTATTTTTCTCCTTGCCGATACCACGCTCACAACGGTTTCCGGATATGAACTGTCTGCCGCCGGAGAAACGGTTGATGGTGAGGAGACAACTGTTGGTACAGCCCTTACAGCGGGCCATCCTTGTCTCATATGTAAGCTCGTTTATCTTGTCGATTGAGAGCATCGTGGTCTCCTGACCTTCGTAGCGCTCTCTTGCGACGAGTGCGGCACCGAAAGCACCCATGATTCCTGCAATATCAGGACGAATTACCTCAACGCCTGTAATCTTCTCAAGGCTTCGAAGAACTGCGTCGTTGTAGAAGGTACCACCCTGAACAACTATCTGATGTCCGAGATCTTTAGGGTCGGAAATCTTGATAACCTTGTAGAGTGCATTTTTGATAACGGAGTAGGCAAGTCCGGCAGATATATCAGCCACGCTTGCACCCTCCTTCTGTGCCTGCTTAACCTTTGAGTTCATGAATACGGTACATCTCGTACCAAGGTCGATAGGGTGAGGCGCAAAGAGCGCTTCCTTTGCAAAATCTTCAACAGAGTAGTTAAGGGACTTTGCGAAGGTCTCTATGAATGAGCCGCAGCCCGAGGAACATGCCTCGTTTAGCTGGACACTGTCGACGGTGTTGTTCTTAATCTTGATGCACTTCATATCCTGACCGCCGATATCGAGGATACAGTCAACTGCCGGGTCAAAGAATGCGGCTGCGTAGTAGTGGGATACAGTCTCAACCTCACCTTCATCGAGCATGAGAGCAGCCTTTATAAGGGCTTCGCCGTAACCGGTTGAGCATGAGCGCACAATGTGTGCATCGGCAGGGAGAATGGAATAAATTTCCTTTATCGCTTTTATTGATGTAGCGAGAGGGCTTCCGTTGTTGCTGCTGTAGAAGGAGTAGAGGAGCGTACCGTCCTCAGCTACTACGGCTACCTTCGTTGTCGTCGAGCCGGCATCTATTCCGAGGTAGCAGTTGCCGGAGTAATCCTTCAAGCTTCCTTTTATAACGCAATGGCTGTCGTGGCGTGCACGGAACTGCTTATAGGCATCCTCAGATGCAAACAGAGGTTCCATACGTTCAACCTCGAAATCCATCTTGATCTTGTTGTGAAGCTTGGTGATGAGCGCATCAATGTCAATGGAAACCTCATCTTTGGCAGTCATTGCAGAGCCGACGGCTGCAAAAAGATGCGAGTGCTCAGGTGCAATGATGTTCTCAGGTCCGAGATTGAGCGTGCGGATAAAAGCGTTTTTAAGTTCGGACAGGAAGTGGAGCGGACCGCCTAAGAATGCCACGTTTCCGCGGATAGGTTTACCGCAGGCGAGACCGCTTATGGTCTGGTTTACAACTGCCTGAAAAATGGAAGCGGACAAATCCTCCTTAGTCGCGCCTTCATTGATGAGCGGCTGTATATCGGACTTTGCAAATACTCCGCAGCGGGCTGCTATAGGGTATATTGCCTGATAATTTTTGGCATACTCATTAAGACCGGTGGCATCTGTCTGTAAAAGTGTTGCCATCTGGTCGATAAAGGAACCCGTACCGCCGGCACATATACCGTTCATACGCTGGTCTATTCCGTTGGTAAAATAGATGATTTTAGCGTCCTCGCCGCCGAGCTCGATGGCTACATCGGTCTGTGGGGCATAGTCGCTGAGTGCAGTGGACACTGCCACCACCTCCTGGGTAAAAGGAACCTCAAGGTGGCTTGCGAGTGTGAGACCTCCTGAACCTGTAATGACAGGGTGTACACTTATAGAACCTAATTTTTCCTTAGCCTTCACGAGGAGATTTGCAAGAGTCTCCTGAATGTTTGCAAAATGTCTTTCGTAATCGGAAAACAATATATTGTTATCTTTATCAATAATTGCTATCTTGACTGTAGTGGAACCAATATCAATTCCAAGTCTGTATTCGGATGTCGTCATGAGAATACATCTCCTTTGTCATATATATAAAATAAGAAGGGCGATAAAACCCAAGTATGTTACATTATATTATAATTTTTTTCAAATATCAATAGCAACCGTCATTGACAAAATATTAAAAAAAAATTATACTAAAAATTGATTTGTTTATAAAAATATGTCCAAAACAATAGATTTCAGGCTATTGGGAATAGAGGTAGTCCGTATG
>CAMEEX010000193.1 GCA_945915235.1 uncultured Clostridia bacterium
TTTGAAGCGGTAATCATTAAGCAAAGCTCATGTTACCGGGCGGTTTTACATTGCATTTTGCAGTTCCACGACAGTCACAAGCTCCACAACGGCTATTAAACTCAAGTTATTGACTGCTTTACGCTCACTAGCTTTCTGCGTTTCGCAATTACTTATTAGTACGATGTATCGTACTTCAATATATGGTATAGCTCCGTACAATATAAATAGCTTTTCAAAAAATAACGGCAGAAAAATGTTAATTTCTCTGCCGATAAAAAACTAAACTTATTTCACCTCATCATATCCCGGAATGGAGTCCACCGCTCCCGCCCTTGTCACTGAAATCGCACTCGCTTTCGTAGCCAGCTTTGCCGTCTCAAACAAGGACATTCCTTCAACAATTCCCCTGACAAAATACCCTATATAGGTATCACCTGCGCCTGTTGTATCCACGACAGGGACTTTCATGGCGTCCACCTTGATATCATCGGTATCCGTCAAAATTCTGCTGCCCTCTTTTCCCATTGTAAAAAGAATATTAGTATTTGGATACCTCTGTTTCAGTACTCTTAGAATACTCTCATAGTCCTGTTCCCCGCTCAACGCGGCGCCCTCCGTCTCATTAACCACCAGCCAGGTTACCTTCTCAATCGGAAAATCTCTTACAGCTTCATCGTACGGCGCGGCATTGAAGAAAATTCTCATTCCCTTCTCATGGCAGCGCTCAATAATGTACGGGACATTGTTAATCTCATTCTGCAAAACAATCACATCTTCCGATGAAAAATGAGATAATACACTGTCCACATATTCAGGTGTGATGGTCTTATTGGTACCGCCATACAATACAATTCTGTTCTGTCCATTGCTGTCAACTTCTATAATCGCATGCCCTGTCGGTTCCTCGGAGCATTTCAGATAATCGACATGGACTCCCTTTTTAATAAGCGTATCCTTTAGCAGACCGCCATCTCTTCCGATTATCCCCGCAAAATATGTCTCATTTCCCGCTAATGCCATGGCAATCGCCTGATTATTTCCTTTTCCTCCGCATTTTACGTTGTAATCAATACAGCTCTGCGTCTCTCCCGGCATTGTAAAATGCCCGACCTTATACACATGGTCCAAATTCGCCGAACCAAAACATAATACTTTCATCTTTTTCCCTTTCGCTATGCCATATCGCAAGCTCTGTGACTCCCTGCTTAAGTCTTGAGTTCAGATATTTATACCTTCGGCTGATAGCGCATATCCGACACATTATACACTGTAATAAATGCCTTCGGGTCCTCCTTGTTTATGAAATTCATCAGCTTCTGGTACTCGTTTTTATCCACTATGGTTATTATCTCATTATGTTTGTCAAAATTGTATGCGCCAATCGCCTCGTACATCGTAGCTCCGCTGTGCAGGTCCTTTATTATAAACTGACGTAGCTCCTCCTCCTTTTCGGTGATGATGCAGACACGGCGTTTTATGTTATTGTCAAAAATAAAATGATCCAGAACAATTCCATTAAAATAGGTGCCAAGGACACTCAAAACCACAGTCTTTTTATCGTAGACAAACGCTGCCGAAAGAGCCACACACATTCCCGACAGGGACATGGCACGCCCAAGCTCTATGTGCAGATATTTGTTCATAATTTTTGCGACAATATCCAGTCCTCCGGAGGACGCGTTGCGGTTAAAGAGTATGCTGAGTCCTATACTCACCACCAGAATATAGCAAAGCACGTCCAGCTCCTGGCTGTCCGTCAGGGAGTCGAAATCCGGGAACAAAATCTCAAAAAGTCCCAAAAATAAAGGCAGCAGCACACTTGTGTAGACCGTCTTTACCCCAAATTCTTTTCCACAGGTAAAAAATCCGATTATCAGAAGCACTATATTGAGTATCATCGTGATTGCCGACAACGGAAGCGGTATAAAATTGGACAGCACAATTCCAAGTCCCGAAATGCTGCTGACCGATGCATGGCTTGGCACCAGAAAGAAGTATACCGCCGCCGCAATGATTGCCACCGCCACGGTCAAAATCAGAGTCTCTTTCGCAAGCTCTTTGTAATTTATTTTTTTGTTCATTATATTTACTCCTTTGCAATGTCCTGCAACCATTATTTTTACATAAAATATTTACATTGATCAAAATATTCCGCTGACTCTTCTCTCATCAGTGCGACTAACCCGTCAACCTTATCTTCCTCCCTGAATTGTTTCAACCCTTCAAGATAAGTGTTACGATTTTTGTCCAAAATTATAAAGGGGTCTATATCGGAATATTTCAAACTTTCGCGGAAGATTAACATTCTTCCCGTTCTTCCGTTTCCGTCCTGAAACGGATGTATCGACTCATAACGTGCATGAAAGCGCGCTAATGTTTCAAGAGTCTTTTCCTGCTCGTCATACCAACGCAGAAGCTTTTCCATCTCCGGCTCAACCTCAGCAGGCAGTGCTGTCCTGTACATTCCAATCATATTAGGACGTTTTTTATAATCTCCGATAGCATATCCATTGGCACGGTCCTCAAATACTCCTGATTTTAATTCATAGTGCATTCTTTTGATAAGCTCCTGAGACAATTTCTCATCTAAGGTATCCAGCATATAATTAAACATTAAAAAATGTCCATTCATTTCTTCAACATCTTTTGCCCTGTAATAATCATCACTTTTAGGCAATGTTCCGTTATCAAAAAGCGATGCCGTCTGCTCAGGTGTCAACGTGCTTCCCTCAATTTTATTGGAATTATATGCCATCGCGCGCTGCGTATAAGCGTAGACGCCTGAACGGTCAAATCTTTTTCTCTCAATCATAAAGCGCTCAATTAACCATTTTTTAAAATCCGGCATAATTTACCTCCTCACACAAAATACTCTTTTCCCCTAAACAACTATAGTTTCCTCATACCCAAGCTCACTCAGAATACCTGCAAGGTCATTCATATAGTCCGTGCCGGGTGTGAGCATGTGGGCATACTCCGCCCTGACTCCCATCGGTCTATAGGAAATCAGCTTGAAATGAAAAGAATGGGGCTTGTACAGGTCAAGCATCATCTCCCCGATAGCCCTCACGGACTGCTTACCGTCATAAAGTGACGGACAGATTACGCATCTTATTTCTTCTAGTTTATCGATTGATGCAAGCAGCCTGGCATTGGCGATTACGGTTTCATTGCCTGCCCCGGTGATTTTCCTGTGGATATCGCTGTCAAATGCCTTTACATCCAGAAGAACTCCGTCTGTCACGTCAAGTAAATCCTGCTTGTCGGCAAAATCAATGGTGCCATTGGTATCTATCATAGTACTCAAGCCAAGTTTTTTCGTCTTAGTAAACAACTCCGTGAGAAAATCCGGCTGGAGCATACATTCCCCGCCGGAGACAGTGATGCCTCTCACAAACGGAAGCTGCTTCTTGACCTTTTCAAGCACCTCATCAGCCGACATCTCCGTCACCGTTGTAAGCTTCTGGTCGCCATACCTATCTCTTGTCTCGGGATTGTGACAATACAGGCAATTAATATTGCACCCCTGTAAAAAAATTGCGGTTCTGTTCCCCGGTCCATCGACTGATGAAAAAGGAATAATTTTATTAACTCTTGCTTTCATTTTTATACTCCTGCATACTGCAAGCATTGCTTGCAGTACTGCCACCAATAAGTAGTTTGAAAATTTTATTTTCAAACTTTATCTGACCTTGCGCTCCAAAATTTTGCCATTGTGCTTTGCGCCTGTGCCGAGCTGGGTTGTATTCTGCAATACGGCGATGCCCTGCTCGTACTTCTCGATCTCAGACCGCTTTACAAGGTATCCGGTAATTCTGATAACATCACTCTCCGATGAGTAGAATGAAAGGTACCTGATGTCCTTCTGCCACGATCCCTTGATAATATCAAGCACATACTCGGGATTTTTATGCACCGTCAAATCCATCGGGAAGATATCGCCCGTGCCGGAAACAAAATACTTATGGAAATGGCTGATCACATCGAGATGGTCTACAAGCTCTGCAGGCTCCTCGCCAATCGGAATACGGGTACCCGGCGCAATACCCTTGTCCTCCGCGATGCCGACCTGTGCGTGGAGAAGGAAGTGACCACTTGTACCCTCGCAATACTTATTAAAATGATTGTTATTAAAATCATTGATAATGTCCATAATCTCGACGCCAAGCTGTGTGGCGGTATCCGAATGACCAAATCTGTCCTGCTTACCCTCTTTAGCCATAAGAACATTTACCGCATCTGCAAGTCCGACAAGTCCGAACATACCGGTAAATCTGTCTCTATGGATAAGCCCCTCTTTTGCAAGGAAATTAGCCTCGAAAAAGCCTGACTGCTCCACCTCAAACGCAATGCGCGCGTCCATGTACTTTGCCATAATATCCATGACATATGGTAACTGATTTTTCTTAAAATCTTCAATTCCGGCAGAACGCTCTGCAATATGTCCCAAAATCAAACGGCAGAGTGTATACGCGCCGCCTCCAAGCAGCAGTCCATTATAACAGCTCGCAATGACATAATTCTCACCCAGCTCATTTTTGAACATTCGGTGGTTTGCAAAGCTTGGCTTGGCTGTCTTGAGCGCACATTTGACACATGCAAGTGCGAAATCATCATCAGTAATCTCAGGGTCATACTTCATCGAAATGTTTGGAATGGCATTTTCAAGCTCCGCCTGAACCTCTAAAATAAGGTAACCGGCTCTGGTAGCCTTCGGTCCGATATCCGCATGCGAGAACGAATCGAGCACAGTGCGGTCAATATTTGTAAAGAAAAGCTTAAGATGCTTCTTAACCGTCGCATCATCAATATCTGTGATGAACGGCTCCAAAAGATAATCAAGTTGCCCCAAATAAACCGGATAATTGGTAATGCTTGGAACATGCTTATATATAATCAGCAGGTCGTTAAGCGCTTCAAAAAAATCCGTTGGCGGCTCAAGCTGTAAAAACTCAGAGCCATTCT
>CAMEEX010000194.1 GCA_945915235.1 uncultured Clostridia bacterium
ACACGATAAGCGGCGAGCAGGACATGGGAGTTAAGCCGGGAACGATGGATTTTGTAAGGAGGATAGCTCTTCAGCCGCTTGCGTTTGAGCCGGGAGAACATTGGAGATATGGAACGGAGGCGGATATTCTCGGAGCGGTTGTCGAGGCGGCATCCGGCATGCGTTTCGGTGATTTCCTTGAGAAGGAGATATTTAAACCTCTCGGCATGAAGGATACGGCGTTCTATGTGCCTGAGGAGAAGCGGGAGCGGTTCGCGCAGATATATAATATTGTTGAGCCGGGTGTGTTCGCGGTTGATACGGAGAGGCATCTGGGAATGGAAGGCTACGATAGCAGACCGGCTTTTGAGTCTGGTGGCGCAGGACTTGTATCCACGGTAGAGGACTACGGAAAGTTCGCGATGATGCTTGCAAACGGCGGAACCTATGACGGCGTGAGAATACTTTCGCCGTACACGGTTGAGTTTATGGGAAGCAATCAGCTTGCAGATAAGCAGAGACAGGATCTTACATGGGAGACACTCAGGGGCTACGGCTACGGTAATCTGTGCCGCGTAATGGATACACCTCACAGCGCGGGATGCAGTGTACAGCTCGGTGCGTTTGGCTGGGATGGCTGGACTGGCAATTATTTTGTTATTGACCCGGTTGAGAATATGGTGATAATGTATGTCATTCAAAAGTGCAACGGCACGGATGACAAGCTGATAAGAAAACTGTTAAATACCGTGTACGGAGCACTCTGCTAGAACCGGGCCGGTGGAAAAAGAATGTCAGCGGGTAATAAAGGGCTAATTGAATAAAAAAGTATTTACTTAAATGCTTTAAGTGTGTTAGAATGAAAAAATCGAGTAAATGCTTCAAAGGAGATATATTTTCTATGGATAACAATAATAATGAAGAAGTTGTTTCAAAGAATTTTATTGAACAGATTATAGAGAAGGATCTTGCGGAGGGACACTGCGAGGTTGTGAAAACACGTTTTCCACCTGAGCCTAACGGATATCTTCATATAGGACATGCTAAGTCAATTTTATTAAACTATGGTCTTGCGGTTAAATATAACGGAAAGTTCAATATGAGATTTGATGACACCAATCCAACCAAGGAGAAAGAGGAGTTCGTCGAGTCAATCAAGAAGGATATCGCATGGCTGGGTGCAGACTGGGAGGACAGACTCTACTTTGCATCGGACTATTTCCCACAGATGTATGAGAATGCGGTCAAGCTCATCAAGAAGGGAAAGGCATATGTGTGCGATCTCACGGCAGATGAGATAAGAGCATACAGAGGAACACTCACGGAGCCGGGAAAGGACAGTCCTTACAGAAACCGTTCTGTTGAGGAGAATCTTCGTCTCTTTGAGGAGATGAAGGAGGGTAAGTATGCCGACGGCGAGAAGGTGCTTCGCGCCAAGATTGATATGGCATCGCCTAACATTAATATGAGAGATCCCGTAATCTACAGGGTCGCACATATGACACATCACAGAACCGGTGATCAGTGGTGCATCTATCCTATGTATGATTTCGCCCACCCTATTGAGGACGCTATCGAGGGAATAACACACTCTATATGTACACTTGAGTTTGAGGATCACAGACCTCTGTATGACTGGGTTGTAATAGAGTGCGGCTATAAGAATTCACCTGAGGAGTCACCTAAGCAGATCGAGTTTGCAAAGCTCTATCTCACCAACGTGATCACAGGTAAGAGATATATCAAGAAGCTTGTCGAGGAAGGGATTGTTGACGGCTGGGATGATCCTCGTCTTGTGTCACTGAGCGCGCTCAGAAGAAGAGGTTACACACCTGAGTCGATTAAGAAGTTTGTTGAGCTTGTGGGTGTTGCGAAGGCTAACAGCTCGGTTGATTATGCTATGCTTGAGTACTGCATCAGGGATGACTTGAGACTTAAAAAGAGCAGAATTATGGCTGTTCTTGATCCGATTAAGCTCATCATCGACAATTATCCGGAGGGTCAGGTTGAGTACCTTGACGCGCCGAACAACCTTGAGAATCCTGAACTTGGCAGCCGAAAGCTCGCATTTGAGAGAGAGCTCTACATCGAGAGAGAGGATTTCATGGAGGAGCCGCCTAAGAAGTATTATCGTCTCTTCCCGGGTAACGAGGTCCGCCTTATGAACGCATACTTTGTAAAGTGTGAGAGCTTTGTGAAGGACGAGAACGGCAAGGTTATCGAGGTACACTGTACTTATGACCCTGAGACTAAGAGCGGCTCAGGCTTTGAGGGCAGAAAGGTGAAGGGAACGATTCACTGGGTACCTGTCAATCATTGTGTCAATGCAACTGTTAAGTTATATGAGAACCTTGTGGACGAGGAGAAGGGTGTGTACAACGAGGACGGTACAATGAACATCAACCCTAACTCACTTACCGTGGTTGACAACTGTTATATTGAGGAGAGCGTTAAGGATGCCAAGCCTCTTGACAGCTTCCAGTTCGTGAGAAACGGCTTTTTCTGTGTGGACGGAAGGGACGGACAGCCTATTGACGGCGACCGCCTTGTATTTAATCGTATCGTATCGCTTAAGAGTTCGTTTAAGCTTAATTAATTTTTACCAAACGTAAAGTGAAAGGAAGGCAGTATAATGGCTGGAGTTTTTTCAGATCTTTCTTCGATAGGTTTTGGCGGTCTGTCAAATGTTAATATATTTGATGACGAAGATGAAAAGAAGAAAAATGCGAAACAGCAGGGTGCGTCAAACGGAACCCCCCAGTATAATGAGGTGGATTTTCTGTTTGATAAGAAAGTACAGTGTCCTGTGTGTGATAATGAGTTCAAGGTAAAGACGGTTAAGACGGGTAAGCCTCACCTGATAGGTTCAGACCCGGACTTACGTCCAAGATATCAGGGGATTGACTCTGTAAAGTATGATGTTATAGTGTGCCCTCATTGTGGCTATGGAGCACTCAGCCGATTTTTCAGCTACATGACAACACATCAGGCAAAGCTGATACATGATAATATTTCCGCGAATTTTAAGGGACTTGCACCTACAGGTGACACATACACTTATGATGATGCAATAACGAGATATAAGCTGGCTCTTTTGAATACTATTGTCAAGAAGGCAAAGGTAAGTGAGAGGGCATACACATGTCTTAAAATCGCATGGCTGTACAGAGGCAAGGCAGAGAACCTTAAACCTGATGAACCGGATTATGCCAAGAAAAAGGAAGAGTGTGCAAACGCTGAAAAGGAAATGCTCGCAAATGCATATGAAGGCTTTACAATGAGTGTTTCCAAGGAAAATTTTCCAATCTGTGGTATGGACGAGACCACTCTCGACTACCTTATGGCTAATCTGGCAAAGCAGATAGGCAAGGTTGATGAGGCTGCAAGAATTGTATCCAGAATTCTTATATCCAAGACAGCTAATCCTAAGATTAAGGACAAGGCAAGAGACCTTAAGGATTCACTTAAGGCCAAATAATTATATTGAGCTATGAAAGAAAAATTGAGAAATATAAAAGAAAAATTTAACAGCTCCAAATTCAATTTGCCGGTAAGATTTATCTTACTGGCAATTGTTGTCAACCTCATTGTCGAGATGTTCAGCAGGCGTTCAATAGCAGAGGGACTGCTGTTTATGGTGACTAAGCCGTTTTGTTTTCTATATGGTGTGTTGCTTGTGCTGTTCACACTGTCGTTTGCTGTGCTTGTACACAGAAAGGCTTTTACGATAACACTCATATGCGGAGTATGGATAATCGGCGGTATCGTGAACTTTGTTGTCACTGGTTTCAGGCATACGCCGTTCACGGCGCAGGATTTCAGACTGCTAAAGTATGCGTTCAAAGTGACTCCGGTATATCTGTCGACGGCTCAGATAATTCTCATTGTTGTGCTGGCAGTATTATTTATTGCAGGCATGATAGTGTGGTGGTTCAAGGCACCTAAGCACAGGGAGAAGATTAACTATTTTAAGGCACTTGTGGTAGTTCTGTCATTCTGGTTCGTGGTGTGGGGTGCCACAATGGTAGGGCTGTCGGTAGGAGTGCTGGCGCGCAATTTCGGCAACATAGGAAATGCGTATGACGAGTATGGCTTTGCCTATTGCTTCTCAAACAGCCTTTTAAACAGCGGAATAGACAAGCCTAAGGAGTACAATGAGAACACCATAAAGGATATTCTTGCAAAGATAGATGAGCTTGAGAGCGAGCGTGACGAGTACAGGCAGCAGGCGGAAAATGCCACAAAACCGACAACTCCCGGCATTGACGATTGGGAGGATTTAGAGCAGACGGTAGAGACACAGCCGGAAGCTGATGAACCTGCTTTTGAAGATGACAATGAGTCGAGTGAGCAGTATCCGAATATCATTTTTTTGCAGCTTGAGTCGCTCTTTGACCCACAGTTACTTGGGAATGTTGAGTTCAGTCAGACGGTGCTCCCAACACTTAGATGGCTGTATAAGTACTATCCGTCCGGATTTTTGTCCGTTCCGTCCGTCGGAGCCGGAACGGCGAACACAGAGTTCGAGGTCATATCGGGCATGAATCTTGATGATTTTGGTCCGGGCGAATACCCGTATAAGACGGTGCTTTCGCACAGCGCGTGTGACTCGATATGCTATGACCTGAAGGAGTACGGTTACACAACGAATGCGGTGCACGACAATGACGGAACCTTCTATGACAGGAATACTGTATTCTCACAGCTCGGCTTTGACACGTTTACATCGTTGGAATACATGAACGGTGTGGAGTACAATGACATCGGCTGGGCGAAGGACAGTGTTCTGACATCACAGATTATAGAGATATTAAGTGCGTCAAAGGGGCGCGATTTTATCTACACGATATCGGTTCAGGGACACGGAGATTACCCTTCCGACTATGAGATAAAGCCTGACGATATCACGGCTGTGGGTGAGCCTGTCGAGGAC
>CAMEEX010000195.1 GCA_945915235.1 uncultured Clostridia bacterium
AAATATCATAGAGAAAAATAAAGTGGTAAGTTGCCAACGATTACTTGACACAAACACGCGCGATAATAAGGTACACAGACGAGTGCATATATGTTATAATAGGTATAGAAAATCAATCCGAGATTCATTATGCCATGCCCGTGCGGAACATGCTCTACGATGCCATCAATTACAGCAGGCAGGCTGCCGAGGCGGATAAGCTGCACCGCACAAATAAAGATTATGCCGGACGTGCCGAGTTTCTATCAGGCTTTGGCAAAACCGACTCTCTGACACCGGTCATCACGCTCACCGTGTACTGGGGTGATGATGTCTGGGATGCACCGCGTAGCCTGCACGATATGTTCAAAGACAACACCCTTTCGCTCCGCAGGTACATCTCAGATTATAAGCTCAACCTCATTGCGCCGAGTGAAATCACCGACTTTGACAAGTTCAGGACATCTCTCGGAATGGTTCTCGAGGTCATCAAGTATGCATCAGATGAGGCTGCAATGGGCAGACTGTTAACACAGAACCCTAAGTTCGACCATATCGAAGCGGACGCGGTAAGAGCTATCAACACATTCACTAAATTTAAAGTTTCCATAAATAATGACGAGGAGGAAATCAATATGGGTAATACTTGGGAAGACCACAGGCTATCAGGTAAACGTGAAGGATTATGCGAAGGTAAGCGCGAAGGCACCACCTTAAAGCTAATCGACCAGACAATAAAGAAGTTTAAAAAGGGCTGCTCCGTCGAGCAGACAGCAGACATGCTCGAGGAATCCACCGAAAATATCAGACCTATCTATGATATCATAAGCTCTATGAACGGTGATTATGATGCCGAGAAGGTTTATGAGCTGCTTAACAAGACTTCCGTGTCGGCATAGTTATTAGAGTAAGACCGTGTTCTGGCGCGTGTCAACAATTCTGACACGTTCCAGACCGCTGTCACTTGCTATAAATAATAACCCCGCCGCATACGCGGCGGGGTTATTTATAATAAAACACGTTATTCTCCATCTTCCGCAGCTTCTTGCTGTAGATAAAACATTGTCTTTTGCGTTTCTATTTCCTCGCGCAACTCTTCCTCTGTCGGCAGGTATAGTTTATATTTGCTTGCAAATAACTGCTCGTTTCCGTGCAGTATGGAATACCTTGCAATATCCTCGTCTGTTTCCGAGCACAATACTATTCCGAGTGTCGGATTGTCATCAGGTGATTTTTTCAATTCGTCGTACATTCTGATATACATATCCATCTGTCCAACGTCCTGATGTGTTATCCTATCTGTTTTTAAATCAATCAATACAAAGCATTTCAGAAGATAGTTATAGAAAACCAAATCTATATAATAGTCCTGTTTTTCAGTATGTATATGCTGCTGCCTTGCAACAAAAGCATACCCTTTTCCCATTTCCATCAAGAACTTTTGCAAATTAGTAATAATGCTCGTCTCCAATTTTGTCTCATTGTAAGATGCATCTGGCGTCAAGCCCAAAAACTCCACGACCACAGGATTTTTTATAAACTCAAGCTTGTCATTCTGGTATTCATACGTTTTCCTCTTCATCTCCTGCTCGACTATGGCTTTATCCTTGGATTGCAGCATGCGGTAGTAATATTGGGTATCAATATTTCTCTGTAATGTGCGGACACTCCACGTCTGCTCGTATGCTTCTTTTTCATACCATTTACGCGCAGCTTCATCATGTACCTGCAATAATGTGCGATAATGTGACCAAGACAGTCTGATACCAGATTGTCTACACACTGTGTCGACAATCTCGGGGAATGCTTTATAAAACCTTAAACAATGATATAAGTTACTCCTATCATAGCCTTTTCCATATTTTTTTGTCAGTCCTCTTGATAGTTCCTTAATGACCTCCGCACCATACTCAGCCCGATTTTCACCTGCTAATTCTTCCTCGGCAATTCGATACCCAATCAGCCAGTTTCTCTGTGATAATATGGTATTGACCGCCCGATACGCTTCTCTCTGTGAGACATCTATAATACTTTGTACATCATTTAGTATATTGTCGGTTTTCTGAAATTTATCCATAATATTATTATTGGCATTATTCATAATCTCATTCATCTTTCCGCCCTCCATATTCAACAATGTATCATATTTATGTCCACACCGTCAATATATGCACCGCCCACTTATAAGTTCTTTATAACAAAACACATTATGGAAATTGAGAGATAGCTTAATTATGCAATCTTCTTGTCAACCTTTAAGGTCATGCTCTTCTTATAAGGTCTTACAAGGAGATAGATGAAGCCTGCAATGATAATTAAAGCAACTACTGTCCAGAATGAGAATGGTGTCTCACCTGTGAACAGACCTACCACATTGTTGATAACAAGTGATACGAGATAAGCAAGACCACACTGGTAACCAACTGCAATCCAGAACCACTTTGCTGAGTTCATCTCTCTCTTGATAGCACCCATAGCTGCGAAGCAAGGAGCGCAGAGAAGATTGAATGCAAGGAATGCACAGCCGCTTGCAAGTGTGAAGGTTGCTGCCATGTTAGCATATACTGAGCCCTCACCTACACTGTAGAGGATACCCATTGTACCAACGATATTCTCCTTTGCAACAAGTCCTGTGATGGAAGCAACTGTTGCCTGCCAGTTGCCGAAGCCCTGTGGCACGAAGATCCAAGCGATTGCCTGACCAATCTTGCCGAGGATACTCATATCAATCTCATCCTCAGATAACATTCTGAAGCCGTCCTCTGTAAATCCAAAGTAGGTTGTGAACCATACAATAATTGTTGAAAGAAGGATGATTGTTCCTGCCTTCTTGATGAAGGACCAGCCACGCTCCCACATGCTTCTGAGTACTGTTCCGACTGTAGGCATATGGTATGCAGGAAGCTCCATAACGAAAGGAGCCGGGTCGCCCTCAAAAATCTTAGTTTTCTTTAAAATAATACCTGAGCAGATAATTGCAAATATTCCGAGGAAATAAGCTGATGGAGCTACCCAAAGAGCACCACCGAAAATTGCACCTGCAACCATCGCGATGAATGGAAGCTTAGCTCCACAAGGAATAAATGTTGTTGTCATAATTGTCATCTTACGGTCTCTGTCATTCTCGATTGTACGGGAAGCCATGATACCCGGAACTCCACATCCTGAGCCGATAAGCATAGGAATGAAGGACTTTCCTGAAAGACCGAACTTACGGAAAATTCTATCCATGATGAATGCGATACGCGCCATATATCCACAGGACTCAAGGAATGCAAGGAATATAAAGAGCACGAGCATCTGAGGTACGAAACCAAGTACTGCACCTACACCGGCTACAATACCGTCAAGGATAAGTCCCTTTAACCAGTCTGCACAGCCGATTGCATCAAGTCCTGACTCAAGAAGTGCAGGGATACCCGGAACCCATACACCATAATCTGCAGGATCCGGCTCCTCATAGCCTGCTGTTGCAAGAACCTGTGCTGCTTCCTTTACATCTGCGCCTGTAGCCTCGAGTTCCTCAACATTGAGTGTCTCTTCATCCTCAACACCATATGTAAATGTATATGAATCATCAAGTGAAGTAAGCGCCTCATCAACCGCTGCCTGAGCTGCTGCTGCGTCATAATCCTCAGCCTCGCTGTCAAGAGCATCGAGAACATCGTCTGCACCTACGCTCTCAAGGTAACCGGATACAACATTCATAGCGTCAACATAAGGCTCATCGTCATCTGCAAATGCGGAAGAACCGATTGCAAATAAATGCCAGCCATCGCCGAACACACCGTCATTAGCCCAGTCCGTAGCCCATGTTCCGACTGTTGTTACGGATACATAGTATACGATGAACATTACTACTGCAAATATAGGAAGCGCAAGCCATCTGTTGGTTACAACCTTATCGATTTTATCAGACGTCGTGAGCTTTTTGTTCTTATTCTTTGTGAGACACTCGCCTATAATTGATGATATGTACACATATCTCTCGTTTGTGATGATACTCTCTGTGTCATCGTCAAGCTCATTCTCGAGAGCATTAACCTCTGCGGATACATCCGGTACTGTCTGAAGTCTTGCTCCGATCTTGTCGTCCTTCTCAAGAAGCTTGATTGCGAAAAATCTCTTCTGCTCCTCCGGAACCTGTGCGCCGAGCTTATCCTCAACTGCGGAGATTGCAGCCTCAACGCTTGGCTGGAACTCATGTACAATCTGTGTTGCCTTCTTGCCCTTGGCAGCCGCGATTGCCTTGTCGGTTGCCTCCTTAAGTCCTGTGCCCTTGAGAGCTGAGATGGCAACTACAGGACAGCCGAGCTTCTTGGAGAGCTTGTCAAGATGGACCTTATCTCCCGTCTTTTCAAGTACATCAATCATGTTTACTGCCATGACAACAGGGATACCAAGCTCAAGGAGCTGTGTTGAGAGGTAAAGGTTTCTCTCGATATTGGTACCATCAATGATGTTGATGATGGCATCAGGCTTCTCTGTGATGAGGTAATTTCTTGCAACTACCTCCTCAAGTGTATATGGTGAAAGTGAATAGATACCTGGAAGGTCAGTGATGATAACATCCTTCTCTCCCTTTAACTTTCCTTCCTTCTTCTCGACTGTAACGCCCGGCCAGTTACCTACGAACTGGTTAGAGCCTGTCAGCGCATTGAACAATGTTGTTTTACCGCAGTTAGGATTACCTGCTAATGCAATTTTAATTGACATCTCAAAACTTCCTTTCCACTTATTTTATTGGTAGGCTGTAAATCCACGATTTCTACATTTTATGTTGTCTTTTGATATCTGTGTTTTTATAGCTTTTCTGATTTTCCTGCTCTTCTGATTTTCAAAGCAGACTTATTTCCCTGATATATGACATTTCAGGTTGTGCTAAACTATTTATTATTATGTACAGCTACTTTGTGTTATTCAATG
>CAMEEX010000196.1 GCA_945915235.1 uncultured Clostridia bacterium
GTTTAAGAAGGCACTTAAAGAAATTTAATTTAGAGATTTTTACTCATCAATCAAGACCTAAAACAGCAGATATGCCGCCCTCATAAAATGAACAGGCAGCTATCTGCTGTTTTGGCAATCAACTATTCTATTAATATCTAATCACGATATCCCTGCTTCTCAGCAATCACCAGTCGCTGTCCCAGTCGGAGTCATTGCTGTCCCAGTCGCCCCAGTCAAAGCTGTCCCAACTGTCATCATCGTCATCGTCATAATAATTGTTATCGCTGTCATTATCCCTTGTGTCGAGATAATACTGGTAATATGTTGTGTCATCAAAATCCCATGCATCTCCGTCATAATAGCCATCGAGCGACGAATAATAATTACCCACATAATAGTCATCTACATAGTCATCGGAATAATCAAAATCATCATCAACGTACCAGTCATCATACTCCTCGTCAAAATAGTACCAGCAGTTGTCAAGATAGTAGTATAAATCGTCCCACACCGAGCCGTCATCGTATGTACGCTGGAACACATAATAGCCCTGTCCCGGTCTCCTTGCGTTGCCAAGCTTATCTGTCAAGGTATCACGGACAATAATGGCTAATATTATAAGGACTATTGCATACACCACCGTATTATGCAACGCAGAAGCAAATCTATCCCTCGCTCTTCTCTTCTTTACCTCTTCCCTGTATTTTATCTCTGTTTCCGTGGTCTGTGGAGATTTAAACTGCCTTTTGTTAAACTCCTCCTCCATCTTATCAAAGAGTATCTGGCAGGCCTTTGCCTCATCAGTGCCCCTGTAGCGCTCCGCAGTGCTTCCGTCGCTCTTGTTCTTCGCGACAACCCACTCGCCGGTAAATCTGTCCTGATAGATATAGAACCACCTCGGCTCATGTCCCTTATCCTCACCGAGCGCAAACCTTATCGTATCAAGAGGAATATTGTGCTTCTGCACGAAATCCATGTACTCCTGTAACGAATTGACCTTCATATCTTCCCTTTCCCATTCAGTGAATGTGCCCTCACAAATTGCTCGATATCATTATAGCACTGCAAAGTTAGATAGGCAATGTCATTCGCATCATTATATTTTCTTCTCCAGAAACTCACGGATTGCCCGCACATAATCATCAACCTTGAGAACCGTGGAGAGATGTCCGCCAGAGACATATTTTATCTCCGGATTGTGCATCAGACGAATAAGATCCTCCTGCATCTTTCCCGAGAAAAAGTCCTGATTTGGAAGTATCAGCAGTATTTTCCCCTTCAGTTCCTTAAAATCGGCTTCCGTGACAGGCGTCTGGTTCATCAGATTAGCAAGCAGCCCGGATATATGCACATCCTTTTCCCTTGGGTAATCTTTAAATATTGTCTCGAACATATCCCGCGCGTATGCAATCTGTTCCTCGCTTTCATTCCTGATGTGCCCCATTCCCGCCTTGATAAGGGTTGGTTTCAGCTTCTCATAATTGCAGTGCTTCATATAAAACAACATGAGCGGTGAAAAAAAATATTTCTTTTTGAGTGTCTTTATCGTCGCCGCGTCCATGCCTCCCGTCGAAATCAGAATAAGCCCGCCGACCTCCCTCGGATACTTCTGAGTATAAATCTGTGCAACCATACCGCCATCGCTCGCCCCTACAAAAATCGGCTTCGTTATCTCAAGCAGCATAAAAAAGTCGTGCATTCCCTTTACCAGTTCCTGGTTAGTCCGCAGCTCCTGTGGATAATCAAAGAGCAAAATCTGATAGTTGGGAGCCAACGCATCAACATACCCCATCCACATTTCCAGAGTGTTCATTCCGCCATTTAGCATTACCAATGTTCTGCCGCCCTTTTTTCCGGCCAATACATATCGAAATCTGCTGCCCTGACAGGTGGTCTGTTGATATGTATGGGTTGATGCAAATACCTTTAAATCCTCTGAATATGACATAGCCAATCCTCCTTTTTCTGTCGCTGTCTTTTGCAGCTTTGACAGTCCGTTCTGCACCCGGTCAATCGAATATTTTTAATGTGGTTAGTTCTTTCTAACCGGTAGTATTTTAACACACTTTTATAAGTTTAACAATCCTTTGCCTGTTATACCTCTGAATAATAACAAACATCATGTCAAACATTGCCGAAAAAACCGACGTGATAATGAACACTGGATATGCTCCAAACCAGATTCCTGCCATAATCGGCGAAAAACTCAACACGGCTATCGTCTCATGTACCAATTCAGCCTGACAGGTCGCCTGTGCTATCTGCTCCCATGTATGCAGCCTTGGGTTAAATATGTCCGCATCATACGTTGGCATCGAATTCTTCCAGCTTTTAACCTTCAGCTTTTCATATAACTTCTTTTCCAATCTGCCCACCTGATACCACCGCTTTTTGTAGTCCGCTCTGTTGTGAATCACAGAGTTATAAGCAAACGCAACAGTCAATCTCATTACAATAATCGCCGTGGCATATTTTTTAACTCGTCATCGGCATTTTCAACCCTTCTAAGCAGCATGCCATCCAAATCAGATACATATAATATCGGCTTATTATCACCTCTACAAGCTTATTTCGAAAAGTTGTCCCATGCGGATAGCTTACATTATACTCTTTTAACCGTCTTGGTCAAAAAATATAATTCCGTTATATGCTCCATCTAAATATGCCGCACGACGTTTCATAATTTCAATAGGTTTCATGTTCACATTCTACTTATCTGCAAACTTAATTTTGTAAAGTTTCTCTCCACTTACCGCCTGACAATTTAATTTTAACATAGCAGCGGCAAAAAAATCCTCTATTTTCTCACATTCAATCACACATTACCGCTTGCTTTGCTTTAATCCCACTTACAGGCGGTAATATTTTATGAAAATTAAATCTTTTTTGATTATACAATGCTAATTTTACCGCCTAAAATCAAATCCAATAACTATAAGCGGTAAATATAAATATCTTTTATCTCATTTAGCACAATTATTACCGCTTTTCTCCAAGTGTCAGGCTTCTAAGCGGTAAATATCTTCGCAAATCTTGAGTTATTAAATTCTTTTCAATGCCTCACCTTCCTGCCATTCGGGCAAGAAATACCACTTGCTCTAAAGTGCCGGAGCAACTACAGTACTCCCACCGTGGCTTATCTGCAATATATTGACGTGGCTTATCTCATGTGCCTTACGGCACATTCGATATCCGGCTGTCGCCGGATAAAATAAAAAAATGGTGCATATGGTCGCAAATAAATTTGCACCATATGCACCATTTTTCATTTTGCCACGGCTTGTAGCTAAACGCTTACATCATTCCGCCCATTCCGGCGCCGGCTGGCATGGCTGGTGTATCTTCTTTAATGCTTGCAACTGCTGACTCAGTTGTAAGGAATGTTGAAGCTACACTTGTTGCGTTCTGGAGTGCGCTTCTTGTAACCTTGGCCGGGTCAAGTATACCTGCCTCAACCATGTTAACATACTCTTCGTTGAGTGCATCGAAGCCTACGCCAACCTCAGACTCACGAACCTTGTTGATGATAACGGAGCCTTCAAGACCTGCGTTTGCTGCGATGTGGAAAAGTGGAGCCTCAAGTGCTTTGAGAATAATCTTAGCACCAGTCTTCTCATCTCCCTCAAGCTCAGCTGCAAGCTTAGCAACTTCCTTGGATGCGTGGATGTAAGCTGAACCACCACCCTGGATGATACCTTCCTCAACTGCAGCCTTTGTAGCTGCGAGAGCGTCCTCAAGACGAAGCTTGGCTTCCTTCATCTCTGTCTCAGTAGCAGCGCCTACGCGGATAACTGCAACACCGCCTGCGAGCTTAGCAAGTCTCTCCTGAAGCTTCTCTCTATCGAAATCAGATGTTGTCTCCTCAATCTGCTTCTTAATCTGGTTAACTCTTGCTGTGATATCGTCCTTGTTGCCGCAGCCGTCAACGATGATTGTGTTCTCCTTCTGAACCTTAACGGACTTAGCACGACCAAGCATATCAATCGTTGTATCCTTAAGCTCAAGACCAAGCTCCTCTGAGATAACCTGACCGCCTGTAAGGATTGCGATGTCCTTAAGCATCTCTTTTCTTCTGTCACCATAGCCAGGAGCCTTGACACCTACTACTGAGAATGTACCACGAAGCTTGTTGACAATAAGTGTTGTGAGAGCCTCACCCTCGATATCCTCGGCAATGATAAGAAGCTTAGCGCCTGTCTTTACAATCTGCTCAAGTATCGGAAGAATCTCCTGAATATTGGAAATCTTCTTGTCTGTGATAAGGATGTATGGGTTGTCAAGAACTGCCTCCATCTTATCCATATCAGTTGCCATATATGCTGATACATAGCCTCTGTCAAACTGCATACCTTCTACAAGGTCGAGCTCTGTCTTCATTGTCTTGGACTCTTCGATTGTGATTACTCCGTCGTTAGTAACCTTCTCCATAGCGTCTGCCACAAGCTGGCCAACGCCCTCATCGCCTGCTGAAATAGCAGCAACCTTGGCAATCTGCTTATAACCTGTAATCTTAGAGCTCATTGCTGCGATAGCCTCAACAGCCTTATCTGTAGCCTTCTTCATACCCTTTCTAAGGATGATTGGGTTAGCGCCTGCAGCGAGGTTCTTCATACCTTCGTTAATCATAGCCTGTGCAAGAACTGTAGCTGTTGTGGTACCATCACCTGCAACATCGTTAGTCTTTGTTGCAACTTCCTTAACAAGCTGTGCGCCCATATTCTCAAACTTATCTTCAAGTTCAATTTCCTTAGCGATTG
>CAMEEX010000197.1 GCA_945915235.1 uncultured Clostridia bacterium
CATGGAAGAACGTCAGAAAGAACATTCCCACGCCTATCACAAATGAGACTGCCACTCCATAAAACAGTGCCTTCTTCGCCCTATCCATACGCCCCGCGCCATAGTTCTGTGCGACAAAGGCTGAAATCGACTGCATAAATGCCGAGGATATAAGCATTATGAACGCGCACACCTTCTCAGCCACGCCTACACCCGCCGAGGCGATGACGCCCATAGAGTTCACGATTGCGAGAATAACCAGAAACGATACACTCACAAGCATATCCTGAAGCGCAATCGGCGCGCCAAGTCCTGCCATCTTCTTTAACAGATTTCCATGTATTTTTATGTTTTCCCTCTTCACATCAAACGGCAGTTTCCTATTTCTTATGAACAAAAATGAGGCAGCCACACTTATAACCTGTGCAAAAACTGTAGCCGCAGCTCCCATCGCGCCAAGCTTAAAGCCCGCACACAAAAGCAAATCCCCAAGGATATTGCACACGCAGGCTATCGCCACCGTGACGAGCGGCGTCCTCGAGTCTCCAAGCCCTCTGAACACGCAGCCGATAAGATTGTATGCAATGATGACAAGCATGCCCGCTCCGCATATTCTCACATATGACACAGTTTTGTCAAACGCCTCGGCAGGCGCATTCATAATTCCGCTTATCTGCGGCGCAAATCCCACAAGTATTGCCGTCATCACAAGCGCTATCACCGTAAACACAATTATCGCTGTCCCGACAGTCTTTCCGCTCTCATCTCTCTTTCCGCTGCCAATCTGCTGCCCGAGCAATATCGTCGTTCCCATCGCAAAGCTGCTGACAATATTTGTCAGTGTCATCATAACCTGCGAGCCCGTCGACACCGCCGACACATCTGCCGACGACGCAAACTTTCCGACAATCAGCAAATCGACCGCGCCATACATCGCCTGCAAAAACAGAGCGAATAGCACCGGCATCGCAAACAGCATAAGCGGCTTTAAAATCTTTCCCTCCGTAAAAGTTGTTGTCTTTTCCATGATTAGATTACCTCCCGTATTTTTTAATTTTAAATATGGATTTACAAAAAAAGCTGAATAAGACGCAGGCATTCCAGCCCGCCATCTTATCCAGCTATTGTTTCACTGTGAACAAATTGCCCTCCGATGAACCATGAGGAGTATACTATATTTGGTTGGAGAAGTCAATCGTGAAAGCATGCGCGACACCGGCTTCTCGATTTCAATTTGCAACCGAATAAAATTTCGCAAAATTTATGCTTACATTTTTTCCCGAATGTGCCATCATATTCCGGACTATATTCAAAAAGCAGCTTGCCGCGCAATAATGCCGATTTAATCTGCGACAGCTCTTTTTTGACACGGCGGCGGTAAAAAATATTGTATTTTCCCATATTTTAATTACTCATTACCGCCTATTTGACTTTATCAATCTCACAGGCGGTATAATTTCGGTATAACCATCCATTTCCCTGTTTGTGAGTTGCTTTTTTTACCGCCTGACTTGCGTCATCACACTATCAGGCGGTAACCCTCTCCTCAGACGCAAAATTATTAACCTCCTTGCACCCGCGCCTCCCCGCCATTCGTCCCGGAAATTGTCCACCGCCTTCCACGACGCCCAATTTTCGCTTCGCAATCACCTGAATATTTCTAAAATTCAACAAATGAATCCCCCATAAATTCATTCCCCTCTCCCAGCTCCTCCAATTTTTTCATAACAAGCCTCTTTTCTGAGCGATTTATCGCGAAGAGGCGAAGAGAAATTCGCACAGACGTTTTCTCTTCTGCCATAAAAAGCAATTTGTTTTCGCTCCGAAACAAATTCCTTGTGAAATATTAATACCTCTTAGGCTGTGTTTTTTACTATCTTAGATAAATTTATACCCATGGGGGTATGGTCTCGTTATACCAATAGGGGTATATGTTGTCAACAGATAAAAAATAATCATCTCAATTTTCTTTACCAATGAACCAATCAGCAGATTACGTGTTATAATCTTCAATAGTTTAAGTTCCTGAACGAAAGGAAGTTACCCAACCGGAGCGGCGAGAAAATATATGCATAAATCCGGACTATCATAATACACGCAAAAGTGCGTTTATCACTACTTTTTAAGTCACTGCAAAAGCAGTGGCACGGAGGTTTATTATGGAAATGTTAGAAATTATGAGACAGCGGCACAACGTCCGCCAATATACCAATGCACCATTGAGGCGGAAAAACAGGAAAAATTAAAGAAAATGATTGAAGAAATCAACAACTCCACCGGGTTGCACATTCAGATTTTTTTTGATGAACCAAAATGTTTTGACTCCATGATGGCTCACTACGGAAAATTTGCGGGAGTACAGAACTATATTGCACTTGTCGGCAAAAAATCACCCGACTTAGATGAAAAGCTAGGCTATTATGGTGAAAAAATTGTGTTAGAAGCACAGTCACTCGGTCTAAATACCTGCTGGGTTGCAATGACACACGGCAGGAGCATGGCTGATATCCTCAAAAATGAAAAACAGATCTGCCTGATTTCTATCGGCTACGGTGCAACACAGGGAGTACCTCACAAAAGCAAACTGCTTCAAGAGCTATGCAATTATACGCCCGATATGCCTGCGTGGTTTTTAGGCGGCATGCAAGCCGCACTCCTTGCCCCTACAGCCATGAACCAGCAGAAATTTTTCTTTGAACTACTCCCCGACAACACAATCAAGGCTTCCTGTGGAAGGGGCTTTTATACTAAACTGGATTTGGGAATTGTGAAATATCACTTTGAAATTGGGGCGGGAGTGTGCAACCGCAAAATCTGAGATTTTTCGGTTGCTCGGGCTTCGCCCTATCATTAAATAAAAAAGGAACATCTCCTTTGTGCAAGCACAAGTAGATGTTCCTTTTTTATTTAATGCACTGCTCATTGCTACTGCATATTTGCAAACCTTTCTATGGCTTTGGTGAAGTTCTTTATCTCCTCGTCGTCGCCTTTTTCGAGGGCGTCCTTGATGCAATGGTTGATGTGTCCTTCGAGCACCACCTGACCGCACTTGTTGAGGGCGGACTTGGCGGCGTTGAGCTGGGAGAGGATATCCTCGCACGGAACGTCCTCGTCTATCATTCTGTCAATCGCCTGCACCTGACCTATTATTTTCTTCAATCTTCTGTGAAGATTATCTGCGTCCATACACTGCTTCAAATTATTTTCCTCCAAAATCAATCTGCCTGAATGCGAAGCACACCGTCCCTGCTGCCTGCCGGAACCGTCGATGCCATAAGCGCAAGCTTGTTCTGTCCCTCGGGTCCCGGAAGTATTCTTGACAGGCAGGACTGTACATATGCACTGTACGCTTTCGGCTCAAAATCCTCAAGATATGACTCTCCCGAGATGCACTCCACATGCGTAACTGTTCTTCCGTTCACATAGACCCACATTTTGTATCCGTTGAGCTCCGTCTTAAAACGGAACGCCTCTCTATAGCTGACCAGCGGCGCAAAGCCGAAGTTCGTTCTGACAGCAGCCCCCGTAGGATTTACAATCAAATCCCCATAGCAGAGCATGTTAATTGCCTTCGGATATGCCGTAGTCTTAATCTGGCTGTCGCTTATCACGATATTGCCCTCGCCGAGCGTGATGCAGGCGTACTCCATAATCTGATAAGCATCATTCTTTGCATTAATCCGCGAGTCATTTTTCAGTATGAGGTTGCCACTCTTAATGTAAATCAAATCAAGCGTCGTTGCCACATCAGTGTTGTTGCTTCTCTCAACATCTAGCGCTGAATTATCGAGCAGAATACGGCTCATCGAATTGATTACAAGTTTCTGGGAAACCAAATTGTGAACAACCACATGCGACCTGACAAATGTCAGCATATATCCCTCAATATAGTTATGTATGTAAATATCAGAGTCCTCGACCATCATGCCTATTCCCGCGCGGATATACATTCCCGGCATAAGCTCCCTGTCCAACACATCATGCACATATTTGCTCTCATCTGCCTCGTCGCGAATAAAAACATTTTTAAGCGTAATGCTTCCCTTTGCGTAAATACGGTTCACATCGTATATCTTGACGTCTGTCGCGGTAAAATTATGGCAGTAGATAAATGGCAGGTTGCCGTGGACATTGTCCATATTTCCCTTAATCTTCATGCCCTGTATCTCGATAGACGCCTCACTCCATATGGAGTCATGGTAAATGATTGTGGAATTTCCGCGGATTGTCGTAAGGCAGTCTCCATCGCCGCCTGAAACGATAGCTCCAATCCTCACCTCACCATCGTTCTCAAAGGTGACAAAACCAGCCTTCCGGTTGAGGCAGATGTACATTTCCCAATCCAATATATTCGTCAAAACCTTAAACTCGCCGTCCGCATACTTAATCATCGGAGTTCCCGAAGGCTTGTGAATTAATGTCTGATTGTCAACGCTCACCGTGTAATTCTCCGGCAGCCTTGTGATGCTCGGGCTCTCCGGATACCATTCAAACATATGTGTCATGTTCTTGTCGACGCTCCACGTCACGCAGTCATATTTAACTCCCATGCGCTTCCCTCCAATTTCTATTTCCCGTACATTGTCTAAGCCCTATCAATTAATATTATAAATGATTTGCGGATATATAACAAGTATGTTGCCAGTATAAATTTGTACTCTACTATCAATCTAGATGTTGAGGTCAAAAGGTATTTTGACCTCTATGATATCTATGATATCGAATTGCTCCGCACTGCGTGCTCCCACAATTCTCAAA
>CAMEEX010000198.1 GCA_945915235.1 uncultured Clostridia bacterium
TGCCCATGCTCAATCTTCGCATATGCAGGGTCATCACCGATTATAAACGCAAACACGCCATGTATGTTCTCACCGTGTCTTATCAAATATAAATTTTCATGTTCTATGTCTGTTACAAGATTTTTCTGTATCGACTCAAAATCCTCCCACTGCGTCGGATTGCCATTCTCCCTCATAAAATTTCTCGCGTATGCATATATCTCCAATATTCTTGGCATCTCCTGCATCTTGGCTTTATCAATACTTATCTCTCTCATCGTTCATTGATACCTATTAAAATATTCAAACTTACTATTTTTCATATATAATTTTATATCTTCCTCATCAACTCCTTGACCTCTTTGTCAGGTGTCAATGACTCGCATATTTTATTAATTGTTTTTTTGTATGATACGGCATCAAGTCTCAGATTTTCCTTGTCAGTAAGATATTCCCATATCCTGCGCGGAAATGTCACAAAGCACTCCGCAAGCAGCCACCCCGCCGCCATCTGTGTATAGTATCCATTGGCAGAAAAATCCCTGTTCACAAGTGCTAATATCTCATCTAAATATTTTCCCGTGATTGCCTGATTGTCAATCTTATAAGAATTTCCTTTATTCAAAGGGATATTTTTCTCATCAGCATCATACTGTGCATCTCCGATAAACTTTTCATCTCCAATATTTATATCGTCAACAGTTACCTTCCTCATTCTAGGCTTCCTGTTGCCATCTTCATCAACCTTGAGATAGTGGTCTAACAACATGATAAGCCCTACCCTCGCCCTGTACTCATCACCCGACAGCACACATTCCCTGACATACGGCAGAAATTCGTCCCTGAAACTGTCCATCACCTTAAATTCAGCACAAAAGCCGTCATTCACAGCCCAGTTATTGACAAGCGGAACATAGGCTTTTAAATCCTGCAATGCCCTGTCAAAATTCTTTTCCTTTGCCGTGCCGTATCCAATCACATAGCCGCGCAAAAGGGTCTCCTCGTGATAAATGTCAGGTTCGGTAAGCAATGCCCTGAAATCCGCATTATCCCTGACAAGCTGTTTCGCATATTTCTTTAACACAGGCTGCCGCACGCCTATAACATTGTCACAGCCCGGTATAAGCGCTGACGTAAAAGCGGCATAATTCCCCTTATCCGACAATTCAAGCAATTCATTTCTTATGTACTCAAGCATATAAACTATGTATCTCCCTTCACCCGCGCGATATATGGGACAAGGACACTTCCTTGTCCCGGAACGCTCCTGTCACATCATCTTGTCAATACTTTCCTACAATATCTATGTGCCCCGCAATGAGGACAGGTGAGCTTACGCTTCGTGATTGTGTGTGCTCCCATAATGTAGTCCTTCATATCCGGAACAAATCTTGTCTTACATTCCGGACATTCATAAGCACCGGCATCCCTGTCAAGCACACATGCAATCGCTATTCCAAAAATAATCACCACAATTCCTATGACAATAAGTACAATTCTAATCCAGTTGTCCATCTCAATCGCACCTGAAATTACAAACAACGGTACTGCCGCCACAATCACCAGCAATGCAACCATTGCCGACATAATTATCTTCTTCCTGCTCTCCTGAGCCTCCCTGACTAAATTCACCATATTTTCCTCCGCTTTCTTTCGATAATCGTCCTCAGAAACTCTTTGTCCTGACAAAAGCTCATTTACCGTGATGTCCAATTCATTACATAACGGTAAAAGCAATGACACCTCAGGAAAACCGTTTCCACGCTCCCATTTTGAAATCGTCTTATCACTGATTTCAAGTTTTTCGGAAAGCTGCTTTTGCGTATAACCTTTTCTCTTTCTTTCATTCGCAATGAACTTTCCAATCATAATCTGATCCATCGTGTTACCTCCTTTCTGAGCCAATTATCATTCAATTTTCTTAAACATCACACCCACAAAACGTAGAAAATGGTGAATTTATGCGGTTTCTACGCTCCGTAGAGTCAGACGGCGGCTATGCAGTCTTTTCGTCAACCTGCTACAGCTTCGTCACATGAAAATCACAGCAGTCATCTCCCTGTGCAAGTGTCTTGGTACGGTGCAGCTTTCCGCCCTCATTCCTGTAATTCCTCTCGTCCATATTGCACAGGCACGGAACGAACTCAAAGCAGTTCTCGCGAAGTCCCAGCTTGCAGATGCCACATTCCGTGTAGGTATTATAAAATTCATTGTTCCCCTTTTTATACTCAAATTTCCAGTCCAGCTCATATTTAGAGTTCTGGCTTGCCCTGCTCTCCGCGAGCTTTTTATCCTGCACCTTATCCGTGAACAGAGTGCACTTTTTATTTTTGTGGGCTTTTATCATAAACGGCGAGTCAAAAACCGCCGTTACCATCTCGTTCACTATGTCAGGCATAATCTTCTCAGGCTCTGCCTTGTGCAATGAAAAAACAAATGCCGCTATGTACAAATTCATCTCGAGCGAGCTTCCACCTATGTCGGGAGTTCTTAAAAGCATGGCTCTGTACTCCCTTTTTACTTTTTTCCTGTAATCGCCCATATTCATTTCCGGGTGCAGCTCCGACAATCTTTCAAGGGCAGATTTAAAACAAAGCAGCTCCACCGCCTTCGCAATAATTCCGTACTTTAGCATAATCATCAGCCTCCATAAACATATTTAATCTGATTTAGCCATAGATATGCCTAATCAATTAATTTTCTTGCTAAGACAAAATACACGCCTTTTTTCTTCTTTTTCACCCGGCCACGCATAATATTCGATAAATTCAACATTAAAATATTCTTCGAATATTTTTTTCCATTCTTCATCCGTCCTGGAAACCATTCTTAAAATCCCATCTACATATAATTCATTTTTATTTCTTACTTCCAGATTTTTTTCAGGACAGCTTACCGGTTCAATATAATAATTCATACCTATAACAACTGCAGCATCATCCGTAGTAATTCTTGCCATATTCTTTATAATATTTTGTGCATTTTCTTCCGGTACAACATCAATAACATTACAGCAAAATAATCCATCAAAAACAGCTTCCTGCGATTTTTCTATCCAGTCGATTGAAACACACTGTGTAATAAATCCCTCAGATATCCTAAATATATCTCTGAAAAAATCTGCCAGCCGAATTGCATTCTCTACAACATCTACACAAGTCACCTCCTTGCAGCCCGCTTTTTTCAATATAATTCCTGCCCATCCTTCACCGCAGCCATAATCCAAAACTCTTTTTTTATTTGATAAAGTGTTTATAATAACATCTGCCAATTTATCCGAAGATGCCAGCTTCTTCCAATCAGTTTCCGGATTGATTTTTTCGGCATATTCTTCTTTTGCACTATTGTCCATATCAAATGCTCTATTCCAAAATTTCAATGAATCATTATATTTTTTATCCATAATCACATTCTCCATAATAAAGTTTTACCCTAATCTTAATTTTAAAATACTTCTCAAGCTCAGCCTAAAATCGGCAGATTATTAAGACACGGCGGCAGATGCATCATATGATGGTCTGTCATCGGCGTCAAAATCATGCCTCCTCTTGTAAGCCTTCCCCAGTAGACCAACAGCCACACCGAGCGGAAATCCGTGGTCACTCCGCCTTCCTCCAATATCCGCATAACCCACTCCGCCGGAGCCATGGAATTAATCTGTTCCAGAGAAAGCCCTGCCAATATTTTGCGTGTATTCCTTCCAACCGCAATCATGTACTCATAAAGTGCGTCCACATCAATGGACTTGCCAAAAGCGACGGTCTCGTTAAACTCCAGCGCATTTCCCGTATCTGTAATCGGTGAACCGATTTTCTTCTGCCACCCGGCATCAAAAATCTGCGCCTGATTAACCATCAGAATATTGCACACCAAATCCTCAATCCTATAAGTATGCCAGAACTGCCAGCACATAGGCACCGTTCTTGTCCCTGCATAATGCAAATCAACATCATAGTCCTCCCTCGGAACCAGTGCGTCACGGTTGCCCTCCAACATGTAGCCCAACACATAATCGGCGATAGTCTTTTCCTTCCTGCCCGAAATCTCCGCAGGATGCACCATCGCGTGAACCTCCAATGTAAGCTCCCTTATCCTGTCTAAGTCTGTCCCCTTCAGAGCCTCCTTAAGCTCTCCATACCTCTCTCTTATCGGTGCAAATAATTCTTCCTTCGTCATACACTTCCCCATCCCTTCCTCAAATAAATCCGCCTCCGTTACTCTATACAAAGCATTATACATTATCGAACGTATGTTTGCAATACATTTTTGCAAATAAAATAAAAAAAATGCACCACGAAACTTCCCCGATACATACTCTATGTACTCAAAAAGATTTCGTAGTGCAAACTATAATTCCATTTATAATATTGAAGTAATTGTTCAAAGCCAGTCACAAACCTACGCCGTGTATAACGTGTTATGTTTTATTTACCCACATTCACAACCTCAATGCTCTTAGGCAGCACCTCGCTCACGTTATCCTCGGTCAGTATCACTCCGCCCTCAAAGCCCGCGAATGTGACGGCGTACACCTCACCGAATTTTGATGCCGTGGCGAGAAAATATCTGTGTGCCGACTGGGTGTTCTTCACGGCGACCTGTTTTACCATCGCCTCCCTAGCATCGGGGGTGGTAAAGCCGCTCGTCCTGTCCACACCGTTGACACCGAAAAAACCCTTGCTGAAATGATATTTCTGAAGGTTCAAAACCGCCTCGGCGCCGACTATGGCATCGGTCGAGCTTTTCGGTT
>CAMEEX010000199.1 GCA_945915235.1 uncultured Clostridia bacterium
TTCCTCAGGTATAAACGCATTTATCTCAGCCTCACGGTCACAGATAATTCTGAGTGCCACCGACTGAACACGACCTGCGCTCAAGCCTCTCTTTACCTTCTCCCACAGGACAGGGCTGATACGGTAACCAACCATACGGTCGAGTATTCTTCTTGACTGCTGTGCGTCCACAAGGTTCATATCTAGCTTTCTCGGCTCCTTGATAGATGCCTTGACCGCATTCTTTGTTATCTCATTGAAGCTGATTCTGTTGATGTCCTTATCGTCAATCTTGAGCGCCTGTGCAAGGTGCCACGAAATAGCCTCTCCTTCGCGGTCGGGGTCGGTTGCAAGATAGACCTTGTCAGCCTTCTTTACCTCCCTGCGAAGATGTGCAAGTATATCTCCCTTACCTCTTATTGTTATATATTTTGGTTCAAAGTCATGTTCCGTATCTATTCCCAGCGTGCTCTTAGGTAAATCACGAACATGACCCTGTGATGCAACCACTTCATAATTAGAACCAAGAAATTTCTTGATAGTCTTTACCTTTGCCGGGGACTCAACGATTACAAGATATTTTGCCATGACAACTCCTCCAGTTATTATTTCCCGCGCACATACAAGCCGCCGACTCGCTTCGCCATTCCTGAGAGCTCAAGTCTGACAAGCCAGCCCGTCACCTCTTCCTGTTCCATTCCACTTTTGTGAATTAAATCGTCGATGCTCTGCGGGTTAAAATCTAGATGACTATACAACATTTTCCCGGGCTTTGCAAGTTCAATTTGTGAAAAATTTATATCAGGAGTGTTTTTTTGCGTCTCTGACATCCCCAGCTCAAACAGAATGTCGTCCATGCATGACACTATCGCTGCACCCTGTTTTATGAGCCCGTTACACCCCACACTAAGCCTGTCCGTCACCCTCCCCGGCAGTGCCATGACCGTCCTGCCCTGCTCTACGGCATGGTCGGCAGTGATAAGCGAGCCGCTCTTATTTCCTGCCTCCACGACTATGACGATGTCTGAAAGTCCGCTTATAATACGATTTCTCATAGGAAAAAATCCCGACATCGGTTTCGTGTCGGGCGGATACTCTGAAATAATCCCCCCGCCTTTTTCTATAATCTCATCATATGTAAATCTGTTTTCAGGCGGGTAGCAGTGATTGATGCCGCAGCCGAAAACCGCAAACGTCCTCCCGCCCTCAACACTGAGGCTTCCGTTATGCGAGGCAGTGTCAATCCCCCTCGCAAAACCGCTTACTACCTGCACCCCGTACGATGCAAGCTGTTTTCCTATGTCCTTAGCCATGCTTCTTCCATACTCGCTGCAGGCACGCGCACCGACAACCGCCGCCGTTTTCCGGCCGCTTTCCGGAAGAGTCCCGCGATAATAGAGTATGTACGGCGCATCAAAAATATCCCTAAGTCTTTCAGGATATTCCCCCGACTCTCTTGATACCATATTCACATCTGAAATCATAATTTTTTCATATTTCATATTTAATTTTTCCCTGAGCTCCCTGTCAAAAAAGGCATCTCTTTCTTTTTCTCCCAGAGCCATGTCTGCCGATGCAAAGAGATGCCTTAAAAGCTCATCTGCTTTGTCATATCCTATATTTTTCTCAAGCTCATACAGCTCACCTATGTCATTAAACACGTTTTTCAACACCGACAATTTCTTATATCCAAATCCGGGCAGGTTTGTAAGCCAATGCCACTCCTTCATATGACATTTTGCATATCTCTCCCTGCGCTCATCAATATCCCGGCTCATTCCTCGTCCCCCTTATCCTTAACCCTGTAGCTCAACGCCTCGAGAACATGCCTCTGTTCCACTCTCCCGCTTCCGTCAATGTCCGCCAGCGTCCTTGCAACCTTGAGTATTTTATAATATGCCCTCGCGCTCAAGCCATACAGCTCATAGGCATCCTTTACAAGCTTCTCGGACACCGCGTCCAGCACGCAGAATTGCTTAATCTCATCATTTGTCATACCGCTGTTGTATCTTCCGTCCCCAAGCCTCTGCCTCTGTATCTGCCATACTCTTGCTACCACAGTTCTCATTAGTGAGCTGTCGATACACTCCCGTTTTTTCGATACCTTTTTGTGGCTTCTATCTTTCTCTGCCCCCGCATCTCTCATCTTGTCAGCCAAATCCACTTTCCCCGTAAGCTCATCAAAGCTCACCCTCTGCAATGCTATAGATATGTCTATTCTATCTAATATCGGTCTGCTTATTCGCCCATAGTGCCTGTTTACCTCCCACGAGGTACACCTGCACCTGCTTCTGTCGGGATAAAAGCCACAGGCGCAGGGGTTCATGGCAGCCGCAAGCATGAAATCCGCCGCAAGCTCATACGCCCCCGAAACTCTGTTTATCATTATCCTTCCCGTCTCCAACGGTTCCCTGAGCTGCTCTATAACCCTCGTGTCAAAGCGCGTCAGCTCGTCAAGAAACAGCACACCCTTGGACGCGAGCGACACCTCTCCCGGCTCCACAAATCTTCCTCCACCCACAAGTGCCGCAGATGTAATCGAATGGTGAGGTGCCCTGAACGGTCTTACACTTATGTCCTGTCTGTCTCCCAGCTTGCCGGCTATGCTGTAGATACACGCCAGCTCAAGCTGCTCCGCCTCCGACATTCCGGGCATTATTGTGGGAATTCTCGACACAAGCATCGTCTTTCCTGCCCCCGGCGGCCCCATCAGCAGTATATTGTGCCTGCCTGCAACCGCTGTTAGTATCGCCCTTTTAGCATAGTCCTGTCCATGTATGTCCGAATAATCGGGGGATATCTTCTTCAAGTCTGAACCAGAATCGACTCTCTGTGCGAAATAATTTTTATCAGAACATTCATTACTGTTTTTTCTTTGCTCATCTACCAAGTCCGATAAATGTCTCACAGGAATTATCTCAATTCCCGGCACCATAAGCGCCTCCGAATAGTTATCTGCGGGCACAACGCAGCCTTCATATCCTCTTTTCTTAGCCTCAAGAGCAACAGGCAGAACACCTCTCACACCAATCACCGCACCGTCCAAGCCAAGCTCCCCCACCACTATCCTGTTTTTCAGCTTGTCCTCTGGTATAATTCCTATCTCCTCCAGGATGGCGCAGGCGACAGCCAAATCAAAGCCCGTCCCCTCCTTTCGCATCGCAGCAGGTGCAATATTGATTGTCACCCTGCCCTGCGGGAACGGATAGCCACACTTCTTTATGGCGACCCTTATCCTCTCCCTGCCGTCCTTCACGGAACTCCCGAGATTTCCCGTCATCTCTATATCAGGAAGCCCTCCCGACACATCCGCCTCCACCTCCAAAAGTGTGGCGCCCATAGCCGTGACCATCGCACAGCCCACTTTACTTACCATGTATATTTCCTCCATAATTATTATGCTATAAATGTTAGAACCAACCGCCAATATGCTTTATATTTTGTTGTACGGTGTGTTCGCCAAATTAAACTAAATCCAATGTAATCCTGTTGAAATTGCGTCTGATATAGACTATGACATATTTGACATAAAACGAAATTAATATATTATATGCTCCCTGCCACCTGCGGGCTGAAAAATTACAGCAGGCGGCAGGGCTATTTTTTTCACAACTATTTAAAACATAACTCTGAATGTATATGACTATTGCTTTTTATTTTCATCGGTCAGAAAGTTTTGATACTGTCCCATAAACTCTTCTTCTGAAACATTAAGCATTTTAGCGGCATCTGCGGCACTTATGATGCCTTCCCTCACTAATGAAGCCAATATCTCCATTTTGCCTTCTATTTTTCCTTCAATCTTCCCCTCTATTTTACCCTCAGCTCTCCCTTCCTGTTTAAAGCGTTCAATAGCACTTGCCATATCCCCACCTCCGTCAGCTTTATATCTCCGCTTTAGCTCAGACGTCTTTGGGAAGCGGCTGCTGTAGGCATTGTCCTCGACGAATATCCTCATAAGTTCCGAGACATCAGAATCGTTTCAAACATTCGTGTTGACATATATCTCTTCAAAGCCATTACTCACAACAGCTCCCGTTTCCCGCACAACCCTGTCTATATGATATAGCGGACTCTTACCTCTAAATATATCAAAATTAGAGATAAATACAATACATACGTCAGGAAGATTTTTAAATTTTATTCCCGGGTCCGACACATTCGTTGTCAGTATGGCTCCATTGTACCTCACCCTCCGCTGATGGTCATCATCGTCTGCCTTTTGAACCTCACAATATTCACCTGTTTCCCATCTGATTTGACGCACTTTGCATCAAGAATTACCGAGCGCCCCTGCAGATTGGTTCCCGTCCACTGTGGTATGGTCTCAATAACCTTGAGTCCGTTATCCTCAAGTATCACCCTCAAAATCTCCTCGCAGAAGACGATATCCTCTGCCATCTTTCTGAACATCAAATCATCTATCGGATTTAATGCCCTGACCTCATCACTTACTCTTCTCCCCATGCAACTCCTCTTCTTTATAAGTCAATGCTTATAACCGTATTATAATCCTGTATTTTTCTGGAATATTTCTGTTATCATGTATGATAGTATTGTATTATTGTCCTTTCTTTTCATTAACCAAAAATTCTTGACACTTACCCATAAACTCTTCTTCTGAAACATTAAGCATTTTAGCGGCATCTGCGGCACTTATAATACCTTCCTTCACTAATGAAGCCAAAATCTCTATTTTACCCTCAGCTCTCCCTTCCTGTTTAAAGCGTTCAATAGCACTTGCC
>CAMEEX010000200.1 GCA_945915235.1 uncultured Clostridia bacterium
CTGAAATGGTAAATGAAGATGTATACAATGCTATTGTAGCATTAAATGGAGCAGCAATTGATTTGAAGGATGCATACACAGGAAGCGCATTTACAGGTACAGATGTAGCAAATGCAAATGCAAAGTTATCTGCTTCATTACAGGATGCATTAGCTGTTGAAAATGTATATAAAACAACTACATATAATGCATCTACTGGTGCAATTACTGTTACTGATGCCACAATCAAACTTGTAGGAAGCAAGACCGCTAAAACCGCAAAAAAAATAACTGTTTCGGTTTCTACAGCAGGAAAGGTTACAGTTAAATTAGTTGATAGCTCAAATGCAGTTATTAAGGGCAAGAGCGTAGATTTTGAGGTTTCAAGATAAATTATTTTATGCAACCATATCTTATAATGCTCTACATAATCACCTTCCTCTTCGGAATAGTGATTGGCAGCTTCCTAAATGTCTGCATTTACAGGCTGCCGCTTAAAGAGAATATTGCAACAACCGGTTCACACTGCATGAGCTGTGGTCACAGACTGAGATGGTACGATTTGGTGCCGCTGTTCTCGTGGTTGCAGCTCGGCGGTAAGTGCCGATATTGCAAAGCAAAGATTTCAGTACAATATCCGCTCATCGAGGCGATGAACGGAATCGGGTATGTACTGATATTTGCGATTAATGACATAAATATTGACAGTATGTTACTATGTCTGTTTTTCTCATGTCTCGTTGTCCTCTCTGTTATAGACTGGAGAACTTATGAGATACCGATAGGTGTCAACATTACCATTCTGGTGCTCGGTGTGTTAAGATGCGCGCTCGACTACCATAATATTGTCTCACACCTCATTGGACTTGTTTGTGTCAGCGTATTTTTGCTTCTGCTAAACCTCGTGACAGGCGGCAGGGCGATGGGTGGCGGTGATGTGAAGCTCATGGCAGCCGCAGGACTTTTTCTCGGGTGGAAAAATATCACACTCGGATTTTTCTTTGGCTGTATAATAGGCTCAATAATTCATCTGGCACTTATGAAGTTTGCCGGGAAAGGCAGACGATTGGCATTCGGACCATACCTCTCAGCGGGAATGGTCGTGGCAATGCTGTTCGGCGATACCATAATAAGCTGGTATCTCGGACTATTTTAATTTAAGAGAACTAAATATCGCAAGATTAATAGTTCTCTTACATATCCCTACTTACAACAGATATCCCGCATCAATGATGCAGGTAAGCAGTGATATGTAAGAGAACTATACTAATATAAACTTGATATCAGGGGCAAAATCTATCAACGTCCGTATCAAATATAAGTAAAAAAGGAGAACACCCCATGGCTTCTAAGGTCACAAAATTTATCACCATTTCAATAGGAAGCTCGGAAATCAAGCTGTCCGAGCTTGACAGCAGCAAGAAGAACATTTCCGTTCTGTGGGCGGAGACGGTTCCTACACCGGCTAACTCTTATGATGAGGGAGAAATCGTGGACATTGAGAAGATTTCAAAGACTCTCAAGCAGACGATTTTTAAGAACCGCATCAATGCCAAGCATGTTATATTCACCGTGCATGGTCCGAAGTTTGCCAACAAGGAGATTATCATTCCGAATGTAAAGAAGGATAAAATCAGAGCGGTTGTAGATGCGAACTGTTCAGAGTATTTTCCTATTAATACTGAGGAGTATGTGTTCTCGTATTCCGTGCTTGAGCATTTTGTTCAGGAGGGAAGAAAGCAGATGCGTCTCATGGTGGTGGCTGCGCCGGAGGATATCATCGAGAGCTACTACACCTTGGCGGACAGACTTGAGATGAAGCTTGAGTGTATTGATTATGCAGGTAACTCGACATTGCAGCTTATAAAACAGCAGGTTGAGGACGCCCCGAACATTGTTATACAGGTCAACAAAGCCACGACGGTTGTAAATATACTAAAGAACGGTATTTTGCAGATGCAGAGAACCATTCCCTATGGAAAAAATGTTCTCATAAATGCCGTGATGGACGAGAAACAGATACCGGAGGACGGTGCGGAAGAGCTGGTCAAGCGCGAAAAGCTTATCCATTCGTCATTTGACGGGGATCAGGTTACGGACTCACTCAGATACATGGTGGCTAACCTAAGCCGAGTGGTTGACTATTATACGACCAGAAATCAGGACAGCCCGCTTGACAGGGCTTATCTCATAACGGACGGAGTGGAGATAAAGGGACTTTTAGACTTATTAAGCAATGAACTCAACCTTCCGATACTTATGATGAATGAGCTCAAGAACGTGACGGGCAGCAAGTACTACGAGATGCCTGAGACACACCTTATGAATTATCTGGAGAACCTCGGTACGGTTATTGAGCCGATTAACTTCGTGTCGAAGAAGCACATTGAGACGACACAGAAGAAGGAGGTCAAGCATAACAACGCTGTGCTTATAGCGGGCTCCGTTATCATATCCGCCCTGCTTGTGGGATACCCATTATACAATTATATGCAGGTGAAGGAACAGCGCGACAGTCTTGCGGCTGACATAGACAGAATTAAGGACGTGGAGCAGATTGTAAATGAGTACTATAACGCTAAGGACAAGGTGACGGATTTACTTGGATTTACGGCGTACTCCTACAGTGACAATGACTCCGTTCTCTATATGTACAACAAGCTTGAGGAGGTTATGCCTTCGGACATCTCGCTGTCGAGCCTGTCCTTTAACAACGGTCAGGTTTCACTCTCGGCTACGGGCTCATCAAAAATGTGCGTTGCGAAGTTCCTTGAGGAATTAGGTAAGCTTGACAATGTATACGACATACAGATTTCGGGTGTGAGTGAGTCGAAGGACGAGGAGAGCAATATCACCGAGAGCTTTTCACTCACGTTCAAATTTTTGAAGGTTGAGCCGGAGACCGAGGAGGAGACAGAGTCCACCGCGGAAACGGACAGCACTGTACAGAGCAGTGCGGATAACAACGAGAAGGGGGCACAGTAGATATGAAGCTTGCAATTTCAGAACGTGACAAATTCCTATTATGTCTGATTGGCAGTCTGCTGCTGGTATTTCTGGCATATTACTTTGGCTTCCGCAATTTCACCGAAAAGACGGACGCGCTTGAGTCGGAGATTAACACGCTTCAGGTCAAGTACGATGATTTGAAGGATAAGGCTGACAACTCGGCACAATATAAGCAGGATACGGAAAACTACAATATCCTTTTTGACGGCGGTCTGGCAGTATACGACTCAGGCTTCTCACAGAAAGCGTCGCTCATGTTTACGACAGAGCTTGAGGCGCAGCTCGGTGTCTGGGTAAAAACAGTCAGCATGCCTGATGCAACACTTGTATACACCTTCGGAAATGTGACCTCATCAAACCCGTCTGCGAACGGTGCGAAGGTCTATTCCACAGATATGCAGGGATACAAAAAGACGGTCACATATTCGTATGAGTGTGATTATGATACCTTCAAGGATCTGCTTGCATACATACTTGATTACGACACGGTTTACACGATTGATACGGTTAGCTGCTCCTACAACGAGGACGACGAGCTCATGAGCGGAAATATAACCATATCACAGTACGCTATAACGGGCTCTGACAGAGAGTACTATGAGCCGGAGATTGACTCGATTGACCTCGGTACGGAAAATCTCTTCGTATCGGAGACAAATCCGAGCCGTGTGACAGAGGCTTCTGACGAGTTCGGTCTTATGACCAACTACGATATAGCGCTTTCACTGAGTTCCGAGAGCTCGGACCTCAGTTCGGTTGTGCTCGGAAGAAGAGGTTACTCCTCATCACAGGTTTCAGCCAACACGAACGACAATGTGCCTGTGGTTATAAACATCGCGGGCGAGAAGGGCGAGTACACGATAAGCTATTCGGTGGGTGACGAGAGTTATCCCGATACCGACAAGGCGACGGTGGATTTGGTATTCAATCCCGGACGAAGCCTTGACCTCATCGTGTTCAGCAGTGAGAGGGAGTCGGACGAGGATATGGCGGGCGCGAGCGTGACCATCAACAACGAGACCGACATGACACTCAATATCAAGGTAGTCAATGATGACAGCGCCAATCCGAGATTTAACATCGAGAGCGCGAGCGGTGCTGTGAGATATTACAGATAGTATTGTTATTATTGATGCCGCCGATTGGCGGCGAAACGGAGATTGATATGGGACATAAAGCGAAGCATGAACAGAATAGTGGTTTCTCTCTTATTGAGCTGCTGATAGCGATAGCTATTCTATCCATGCTCACGGTGCCTCTTATGAACTCGTTCATAATGTCGGGAAAGATTAACCGCAACAGCCGCAGGCTTCAGAATGCGACGGCTGTCGCACAGAGCGTGGCGGAGACGGCAAAGCACACGACCGACAAGGCGGCTCTCGAGGCGGCTCTTAAATCGCTTCCGGGTGTCTATGATTTTCCTGACGGTTCCAAGACGGAGGAGGACAGTCCTGTCTACACCTTAAAGCTTGACGGTGCCGATGGAGAGAAATTTAGGGTTAACGTGGCTCTGACACCAAAGACGGACTATGATTATAAGGATACGGACTTCGCCGATTTATACAATGAGGCGAGTGTCATATACAGTGAGCTCATTCTCTATGACAATAAGGTGCTGTCGCTTATGAAAGCGCAGTCAA
>CAMEEX010000201.1 GCA_945915235.1 uncultured Clostridia bacterium
ATCAGAGTCCTTAGAACACCTTGCTTCGAGCAACGGAGCTGATATGCATAAACACAACACGTTATACATTCAAAACATAACAACTCTATTTGACCTCAACATCACCACAATATAAAAATTCGTTGGAAATTTTCTGCTATCTGCTCCACCGTCCGCTCGCTCCGCAAGGAAGCACAAGCCCGTTTCCTGATACAGGAAGCCCGAGCTCCCCCGACTCCACGCTTCCGCCGTGCTTTGGAATGATGGCGGTTGATATCATGTAGGTGAGGACTGAAGGCGCAAGTCCTGTCGTGTACGAGTTAATGAGGAAAAACAGAGGGTCATCGCTTAGAAGCTGCTCTGTCTGCTGTATGAACGGATATATCGAGTCCTCAATCTTCCATATCTCGCCCTTAGGACCACGCCCATAGGAAGGAGGATCCATTATAATTCCGTCATACTTGTTTCCACGTCTTATCTCGCGCTCAACGAATTTGCCGCAGTCGTCGACAAGCCAGCGTATAGGAGCGTCGCCGAGTCCCGAGGATACGGCATTCTCCTTAGCCCAGCTAACCATTCCCTTGGCTGCGTCGACGTGAGTGACCTTTGCACCTGCCGAGGCTGCCGCTAGGGTTGCCCCGCCTGTGTAGGCGAACAGATTGAGAACCTTGATTTCACGGCCTGAGGATACGGCGTCCTTAATCTTCTTTCCAAACCAGTCCCAGTTGGAAGCCTGCTCAGGGAAAAGTCCGGTGTGCTTGAAGGAGAACGGCTTGAGGTTGAAGGTGAGCTTTCCGCCTACACCCTCGTAGTCTATCGACCACTGTTCAGGCAGGTCGAAGAACTCCCACTCGCCGCCGCCCTTGCTGCTTCTGTGGTAGTGTCCGTTCATGTTCTTCCAGCCTCTCGCCTTCTTAGGCGTGTTCCATATTACCTGTGGGTCCGGGCGGACGAGCGTGTAATCTCCCCAACGCTCGAGCTTTTCTCCGGAGGAGGTGTCCATGACCTCGTAATCCTTCCATCTATCTGCAATCCACATATTATAAATCCCTTCCATAGTGAGTGTTATGTTTTAAAGTCCCGGCAACGGTGTGACCGTAAAACATATATTTATGCAATAAGGTATCTTCATCGGTTACGGTGGAAATACTCATATCATTATATACCATGATTGATTTAGTGGCAAGCTATTCATTGTTCCAAGGCGGGAGCCGCCGCTGCGGCGCAAAGCGGTATGTGTTAGTGTGAAATCAGGATATGGAATATTGTGGTATTTATAATAGGAAGATACTAATAAAAAAATGCGTAATAAGGTTGCTTTTTCTCTTTATTTGTGGTATGATACACATGGCTCAGTTGTAAGAAATACATGCCATATGACAATGATATAAAAATATTTTATTTTTTTTGAAAAAGTACTTGCATTTTCCTAAGAGATATAGTAATATATCACTTGCTGTGACATTGATAGCGTAGAAGCGTGAGGTTGCTGCATTGATTGCAGGTGTTCCGTGGAGCGAATGTCAAGTTAGGAAACTGGCGACAAGTCACTGTACAAGTTAAAAATCTGTCGAAACGAGAGCTTCGGCGACAGAGAAGAACGCGAAGAAACTTACTGCACGAAAAGTATGCACATTTGTGTGTAAATGAGCAGAGGATACGCGCGGGCATGTGTACAGTCACCACTTGTCGTACTGATTTATAGTGCGAAAAGGAGGCGGCTTTTTTTATGGCAAGTCAAGTAATGAGAATTACACTTAAGGCTTACGATCATCAGTTAGTTGATCAGTCAGCCAAGAAGATTATCGAGAGTGCTAAGAAGACAGGATCTCAGGTGAGCGGACCGGTACCTCTTCCTACTAAGAAGGAAGTTGTTACAATTCTCAGAGCTGTTCACAAGTACAAGGATTCCAGAGAGCAGTTCGAGCAGAGAACTCATAAGAGACTCATCGATATCATTACTCCATCACAGAAGACTGTTGATGCATTATCTCGCTTAGAGATGCCAGCAGGTGTGTACATTGACATCAAGATGAAATAATTGAATGTCAATAAGAATTAATTAAGAAGTCCTGAAGGGTTTAATATAGAAGCAACACATTTTACCGAATTTGTTCCACTTATATTGACTGTTCTAGGATGACCCCGGAAGATTGGGGTCCGCTGTAGATTAAACAGGAGGTAAAACAATGAAGAAGGCTATTTTGGCAACAAAGGTTGGAATGACACAGATTTTCAACGAAGACGGAGTTCTCACTCCGGTAACTGTTCTTCAGGCTGGTCCTTGTGTAGTAACACAGGTTAAGACGGTTGAGAACGACGGTTACGCAGCAGTACAGGTTGGTTTTGTTGATGCTAAGGAAAAGGTTGTAGCAAAAGACAAGAGCGGCAAGAAAGAAATCAGAAACAGACATGGTGTTAACAAGGCTTTAAAGGGTCACTTTGACAAGGCCGGCGTTACAAGCAAGAAGTATGTTAAGGAGTTCCGTTTTGAGAACGCTGCTGATTACTCCGTAAAGGACGAGATCAAGGCAGACATCTTCGCAGCTGGTGACAAGGTTGACGCAACAGCTATTTCCAAGGGAAAGGGCTTCCAGGGCGCAATCAAAAGATTAGGCCAGTCCAGAGGACCTATGGCACACGGCTCTAAGTTCCACAGACATCAGGGTTCTAACGGCTCCGCAACTACTCCGGGTAGAGTGTTCAAGGGCAAGGGAATGCCAGGTCATATGGGAAATAAGAAGATCACGATCCAGAACCTCGAGGTTGTTAAGGTTGATGTTGAGAACAACTTAATCTTAGTTAAGGGTGCTGTACCGGGACCAAAGAAGTCTCTCGTAACAATCAAAGAGACAGTAAAATTTGAGAAGTAGTGCTGTTAAGGAAGGAGGAACACACAGATGGCAAACGTATCTGTTTATAATATTGAAGGCAAAGAAGTTGGCACAATCGAGCTTAACGATGCTGTATTCGGTGTAGAAGTTAATGAGCACTTAGTACACATGGCAGTTGTGAGCCAGCTTGCAAATAACCGTCAGGGAACACAGAGTGCTAAGACTCGTGCAGAGGTTCGCGGCGGCGGAAGAAAGCCATGGAAGCAGAAGGGAACAGGTCATGCAAGACAGGGTTCCATCAGAGCTCCACAGTGGAAGGGCGGCGGCGTTGTATTCGCTCCGAAGCCAAGAGATTACTCTTTCAAGATGAACAAGAAAGAGAAGAGAGCAGCTTTATTATCAGCTCTTACATCAAGAGTAGAGGATAAGAAGTTCATCGTAGTTGAGGGTCTTACTTTCAACGAGATAAAGACAAAGAATATGGTAAATGTTCTTAACAACTTAAAGGTTGCTAAGGCATTGGTAGTAACAGCAGATGACGACAAGAATGTAATTCTTTCCGCAAGAAACATTCAGGGCGTTAAGACAGCAACAGCTGACACAATCAACGTATACGATATTCTCAAGTACGACACGATGGTTGTTTCTAAGGAAGCTGTTGGAACAATCCAGGAGGTGTATGCATAATGGCAAGCTTAATGTATTATGACGTAATTTTAAAGCCGGTTGTTACTGAGAAGAGCATGGCTGACATGGCTGCAAAGAAGTACACATTCCTCGTTCATCCTGATGCTAACAAGACTCAGATCAAGGAAGCTGTTGAGAAGATGTTCGCAGGCACTAAGGTAGCAGGCGTTAACACAATGAACCTCGATGGCAAGACTCGTAGAAGAGGAATGACATACGGCAAGACAGCAAAGAAGAAGAAGGCAATCGTTCAGCTTACAGCTGACAGCGCTGATATCGAGATCTTCGCTGGTCTTTAATAAACAGAACCGCAGGGTTCCGATACAATAAATATAGGCTCCGGCTGAGCCTGATAAAATGTGACAGATAGTCGAAAGGAGAGAATATAATGGGAATTAAATCTTATAACCCATATACACCTTCTAGAAGAAACATGACTGGTTCTGATTTCTCTGAGATCACAAAGAGCACTCCTGAGAAGTCATTATTAGTTTCATTTCAGAAGAACGCTGGTCGTAACAACCAGGGTAAGATCACTGTAAGACACCGCGGCGGTGGAAACAGAAAGAAATATAGAGTAATAGATTTCAAGAGAAATAAGGACGGTATCCCGGCAAAGGTTGTTGGTATCGAGTACGATCCAAACAGAACAGCTAACATCGCACTTATCGCTTACGCTGATGGTGAGAAGGCATACATCCTTGCTCCGGCTGGTTTGACAGACGGTATGACAGTAATGAGCGGTGCAGGCGCAGAGGTTAGAGTTGGTAACTGCTTACCACTTTCCGAGATTCCTGTAGGTACTGAGGTACACAATATCGAGTTATATCCTGGCAAGGGCGGACAGCTTGTTCGTGCAGCAGGTAACTCAGCACAGCTCATGGCTAAGGAAGGCAAGTACGCAACACTCAGACTTCCATCAGGCGAAATGAGAATGGTTCCGATCATCTGCCGTGCTACAATCGGTACACTTGGCAATGGTGATCACAGCCTCATCAACTTAGGTAAGGCTGGACGTAAGAGACATATGGGTATCCGCCCAACTGTTCGTGGTTCCGTAATGAACCCTAATGACCATCCACACGGTGGTGGTGAAGG
>CAMEEX010000202.1 GCA_945915235.1 uncultured Clostridia bacterium
TGTTATAGTCTTGAGTGGGTTACTCGCTTCTTTTTTTATATCAAGTAATTATAATTTAACTTAACCAATGCTATAAATTAAGAGCTGTAAAGCCCCACGCGGCACTTTACAGCTCTTTTTTATCTCTTTATTTCATTGCCTCCATACGTCTTTGTGCATCTTCAAGTGACTTGTAGCCATACTGCAATACCGTATTCTCCATAATCATCTCGTTGAGATTTTTTCCGCTCTGATACAGCCCTATCACATATCTGCAATACAGAATGAATGTGTCCCTCGAGTAGGTGTCAAGCTCGCCTCGCAGGTATGTCTCCGCGGAAGTGTCGTACGGTGTATCCTCTGAGGTGTGGATATAGCGTATCTGCCCTGCAAGCGCCGGATACTTCGCGACGAACTCCTCGAGCCACCCGACCTGTATCGCAATAACCTGCTCCGCTATCGTCCTTCTCTCGTCGTCTATCAGCGGAAGGCTGTCCTTGAAACGCTCGTACTCCTGCGGTGCCGTGCTCTTCATCATGCGGGCATACTTTTCCGTGACGAGATTTCTCCCCGTCCGCTCCCCGTCCTCCAAATCGGACAGATAGCTTCTTAGAAGCTCCTCGTTCCATGCCATGAACTGGCTCCTTCTCATCAGCGTGAAGGTGTTGTAGTTGTTCTGGCAGTCAGCTCTTCCGCCCTCGTTGTGGGTAGCCTGAAACATTTCCCACTCGGTGTTCACTATCTTTTCGATTATCTCACGCACATCGCCGCTGTCCTCCTGCGCCTTGACCGAGTTTTTCATGCTCTCATAGCCCTGCATGATGGCATAGCCCTGCGTCTCCATATAGTTATCTCCGCTTCCCGAAAGGCTCTGCATGTTCAACATTCTGACAAGCTGCGTGCAAATCTGCTCTATGCACTCCGAAACCTTGTCCGAGTCATGGTAATCAAGCCGCGCAAGCTCCCCGAGCTGCTCACATATCCGCGTAAGAACCGGCTCCTGCCTGCGCTCTGCAATCTTCTCAAGAGCCCTATATGACCATTTGTAGTACGGCATGTATTCCCTGTAGACGAGAAAACAAAGCCGCATGGTCTGCTCAATAAATCCCGTGTAGGCAAGCAAAGCCGCCACATAGTCCCCGCGGCGCATGCATCTTCCGTAATTGTACTGACCGCACTGTGCGATTTTTACCGCCGCCTCTGCCATCTTAGGATACCACAGCTCATTCGGATAATACTCCGCAAGGCGCTGTCTCTCACTTGTAAATATCCCGGCATCGTCCCTGAAAATTTCACCATTTACCGCTGCTGCGGCGCCGTTTTCAGATATACTCTCCCACGCTGAAATGTCGTCTCTTGCCGGAATATTGGCACACCCTATGTGCTCCTTTAAAAAATCACTGATTTTTATAACTCCGACACGCCCGTGTCCGTTTTCAGTCTCAACTCTCGCAGGCACACCCAGAAAGCTCTTAGGAAGCTTTCCGTACTCCGCGGCAAGCCGCTCACCGATACTGTCGTAGTCCTCATCTGAAAGCCACAGACATACCGCCGGACCGAAATCATGGTCTGTCGACAGCTCATCGTCGAAGCCAAAGCACTCCGAGCCGTGCCCCGCAAGCCCGACGGCTATTCTGCCTTCATACTCAGGGAACTCAGAGTGTATCATATCCTTAACATAGGTCTCATAATACGCCCTTGAAAGCTCAAGGCCTTTTAACACTGCGCCGTCGCGGCAGACTGTGTTAAGCTGATTTTTCAACCCGGAAATCCTGACAGCTATCGTATCGTATACAGCGTTTGCAGCATCGCACTCTGCGGCAAGCCCTTCATACGCCGCTATGCAGTTCTCACAGGTCGCCCTGTATGCAGTATTCTGGTAGCCGTAGCTTCTCGCTATCTCAGTGAGCGCCTCCTCATAGACCTCCGCCGCCTTTTTGTACTCCCCCCTCTTTAGATGAAGGTCGCCATATGCCGAGAGCGCCGCGCCATAGTGCGCGTCCTTGTATTTTCTGCCCTTATCCCGTTTAAATATCTCAAGAGCCTTCAATATATACTGCTCCGCCTCGGCGTACTCCCCGCGCCTGATATACAAAAGCGACAGATTAATGTATGTCGTAGCCTCCTCAACCTCGCAGTCGGGAAGCTCCTTTATTAACTCCAACGCCTTTAAAAGCTCCTCCTTTGCGCGGTCATCGTCACCCGTCTCTGAGTAAAAAAGGCTTATGTTGTTGTAGAGCGACGCATATCTGTATGCGTCCTTGCAGCCCGAGTTTTTAAGCTCCTGCGCCGCCTCCTCGTACAAATCCCCGGCTTTTTTATAATCGCCCGCCGCCCTGTACGCGGTAGCAGCATTCAACACTATCGTCGCATAGTCCTGCGTCCCTTCAAGCCCCGCGCCCAATGCTATCGTCATCGCCTTATCGGCAAACATTGTCGACAGCTCGTGCTTTCCCGTCACGCGGTACAGCCCGACAAGCTCACTCATAACCGTGAGAAGCGCCTGAGTGTCCTCACGCTCAAGCGCCTGTCTGATATTGTCAGTCAGAAACTCCTCCGCCTCGTCCATTTTTTTGTCGGACAAAAGCCCGTCAATCTTTTGAAAAAAAACATTGTAATCCATGTACTGCCTCCATATTATTAACGCCCTACTCTGCGGTCTGAAGCTTAACCATCTTCGCATATATTCCGTTTTTCTTAATAAGCTCCGAAGGCTTTCCTGTCTCGGCGACATGACCGCCGTCTATCACGACAATCTTATCCGCACCCGATACGGTACGCATACGATGTGCGATGATGATGACCGTCTTGTTCTTTATGAGCCTTGATATCGCCTCCTGAATGAAGGTCTCATTCTCGGCGTCAAGTGACGCGGTGGCCTCATCGAGAAGAATAACCGGTGCATCCTTCAAAAGAGCTCTGGCTATCGAAATTCTCTGTCTCTCACCGCCCGAAAGAGCAGAACCGTTCTCCCCGATGACGGTCTGGTAGCCGTCCGGCAGTCTCCTTATAAACTCATCACACTGAGCCTCCCGCGCCGCCTGCATAACCTCCTCGTCGGTTGCGCCCTTCCTGCCTATTCTGATATTTTCCATAATGGTGTTATCAAAAAGCGTGACGTCCTGAAATACAATCGAGTATGCCGAAAGGAGCTTCTCCGGGTCGACCTGTGAAATATCCTTGCCGCCGAGCTTTATGCTGCCGCCGTCAGCGTCCCAAAATCTTGCGGCGAGCTTGGAAACCGTTGATTTTCCTCCGCCCGATGGGCCTATAAGCGCTGTGACCTCGCCCTGCTTTGCCGTAAAGCTTATATCGTTAAGTACCTTTTCATTCTTATCGTAGGAAAAGCTTACATTTGAAAACTCGATGTCGTAGGATTTAACATTAAGCTCGCCGCTTCCCTTCTGTACAGGGTAGTCCGTAATCTCATTCATTCTCTCAACATTTACGTCCTGGGCTATGACTGCCGCAAGGTTCATAAGTGTTCCCTGCATAGGCTCATAAATTCTTGAAACCACAAGAATGAACATGAAAAATGTCAGCACGTCAAGCTTACCGCTGCACAGCAGAACCGAGCCGACAAGCGCAACCGTTCCGATTCCGAAACGGAGGATACAGGAAGCGGATACCACGAACACAGCCGTTCCAAGCTCCGCCTTAAAGCTCTCCTTCTCAAGGGCTGTAATCTTGCCCTTCAGACCTTCAAGATATTTTTCCTCAGCGTTGTAGGACTTCAGATCCTTGATGGTCTCAAGGTATTCCTGCAGACCGTCAGCCTGTGCGACGGCGACATTTCTCTTTCTTCTCGAGATGCCTCTCTGGACATTTCCCGAGCAGCCCACGATTATAAGTGCGATAGGAAGTACCCACAAAGTCGCAGCCGCCATTCTCCAGTCAAAGAAGAAAAGACTTATCGCAATCAGCACCGTGGAAATCATCGCTCCGAAAAACTGCGGCATGACATGTGAGAAATTGTGCTCAAGCACCGTACAGTCTCCGAGTATGGTTGATGTTAAATCCGCCAGATCCTTCTTTCCGAAGAAAGACAGCGGAAGTGTTCTAAGCTTCTCCGCGATATTGATTCTTCTGTGCTCACTCTCCCTGTATGTCGAGAAAAATGATGCATTATACTGCAAATAAAAAACTACTCCGAATACAACCAGAATTATAACACAGCCCACAATATATGTATATCTGTGATTTGCCGGAACCTCCCCGTTAATCAAATCAGCCGCGAGATAATACATAAGCGCAACCGGAACCATAAGCATTATATTCTGCAATGTGGTTATCGCGGTACACTTTATAAAATCAACCGCTCCCTGCGTCGTGAGAGCATATCTTTTCATCAATTTTTTAATCATATAATCTCCATTCCGCCGCCCCTGCGGCGATGCCATCTCCGAAAAACGCTGCTCTTTGCGTTTTTCCTGTATGAAACTTAGAACATCTTAATCAGCGTATTTTGCTGATTTAGATGTTATTTTCATACTACTACCTTCCAAGTCACGGAGGTAGTGTCAAGTTTACTACCCTATTTTTCTTTCTAAACCTTTATTTCTAGGG
>CAMEEX010000203.1 GCA_945915235.1 uncultured Clostridia bacterium
CTAAGCTTATCATCTAAGAAACGACTCTTGATGTAGCCCGACGGTGTTAGCACTGTCCTTGGGTCAAAGCAGACTATATCGCCTATGTCAATACCAAGCTTTTTAACATCTTCCTTATTAGATACCATCTCATCAAGGAGCACCTCCATACAGGCAAAGGTTCTCTTCTTCTCACTGTACTCCTTATTCACATGCACGGACGCATTATCGAGCTGGAATACACCCGTGTAGGTTTTTCCGTCCCTTGTCACAACGCGCACGTTTTCAGCCTCCGTGTTGTTGGCATTGAGCCCGCCTATTGGCACTATTCGCAGATTGCCGTTAGACTTGATTTCGGACACCATGCCGCCAAGTGTATCGATGTGTGTGTCAAGCATCACGGCGTTATCCGCGTCCTCGCCGCCAAGGTCAACCAAAACGCCTCCCTTCACGGTCATCTCGGCCTTATATCCGAGCTTGTGGTACTCCTCCATCACATACTCTGCGACGTTCTTTGTGTACCCGGAAGGACTGTCAATGTCGAGTATCTTCTTTGTCTCTTCCAAAATATAATCTGCATATTTTTCTGCTATCTGCATAGCTAACATCTCCTTTTCATTGCATCGGTTAATTAGGTTATTCTGCCTTGCAGTTATTTCTGCCTCAAATCAAATTTCGTAAGATATTTTTCAAATTCATCCATAGGCATAGGCTTTGAATAATAATACCCCTGTATTATATCGCACTCAATTTCCCTCAAAAATTCCACCTGTTCCTCTCGCTCCACGCCTTCACATACCACGCGGATATCAAGCCCATGAGCCATCTGGACAATCTTTTCAATGATATACCTGCTTTTCTTGGAATCGTCCGTGCTCTCAAGAAATTCTTTATCTATCTTGAGTTCATCCACCGGCATATCCTTCAAAAGATTGAATGAAGAATACCCGCTTCCGAAGTCATCCATTGAAAAGATAAATCCAAGCGCCTTCATCTTATTAATCAATCCAATCATAGCATGCGAATCTTCAATGAAAGCACTTTCCGTAATCTCAAATACAACAAGATTCATCGGGATATCATATTTATTCAGCATATCCTGCAGCATGCTCAGATACATTCTGTCATTGACATGAAGTCTTGACTGGTTTACATTCACAGGGAAAACCGGAAGTCCGTTATTAATGCGCCTTCTAAGCATCTTGCACACCTGCTCAAGAACGAAGAAATCCACCTCCGTGACAAAACCGTTTTTTTCGAACAGAGGAATGAATTCTCCCGGCGGAATAAAACCTTTTTCCGGAGACACCCATCTTACAAGAGCCTCACAGCCGACAGGTATCTCTGAATTTATATCAACTTTCGGCTGTAAATAAACGACAAATTCATTATTCTCAAGCGCTTTTTTCATGCTTGCAGTCATTTCCTGATTCTTTATAAACTCTGCATTCAATGAGTCATCATAAAACATTATCGGCGATTTCGAGTCATCTCTTGTCCTCTTTTCGGCTATTGCAGCCTTGTCAACCATATCCCTTACGCTCTCCGAATCATCCTCCTCGGACAAATACACTCCGCATGTACTCTTTACGACAACCGAGTCTGCAAACCCTGATATGTTAATCTCAATGTTGGAAATATAAGTCTCAAAATTGTATTTTAGAGTATTATAATCTATGTACGGTGTAAGGAAAACAAACCTGTCCGCCTGTACTCTGGCATAAATTCCATCCGGCTGCATCATATCATCAAGCATCTGCGACATAAATTTAAGAACCATATCACCCTGTTCTCGTCCATAGAAATCATTTATATATTTAAAATTCTCAATATTTATGAAACCTATAGCATATTTTCCGTCCTTAAAATTAATCTTCTCCGTCTCCTTGTAGAACTTCGACTGATTCCAGCGCCCCGTAACAGGATCCGTATAGGCTAGTTTTTCAAGCATCTCCGCTTTCTTTCGCTTCGCTGAAATAGTCAGTGTTATAACCGTTACCATAATCACAACCAGCACAAGGCATATCTGCAGGCGGTAAGTTACGATTATGTTTAGGAACGGGTTGGTTCTCTCCTCCGAAAACAACACTCCGTTTATTATCCTGTTCTTGGAAAGTTCAGGCGTTATTGAAGCTATAGCTTCGTTGATTATACTATTTATTGATATTTCGCTGTCATTTTTGAATGATACAGCCGCCATATATATGTACTCATCCTTGTATGATCCTTCAAGCATTGAATATGTTGGTTTGTCCGAATATATCATCCATGAATAACTATTTATATAAGCTGCATCTACCTCCCCATTCTTAACTGCATCCAGGCAGGCTACAACACTATTATAGTTGGTAAATTTCAGGTCATCCGAATATGACTGACCTTCGGCAGCAAAATATGATGTCATTCCTACACTTCTTGCCTTAGTTTTCTGGTCAAGCTTGACTTCATATACAGGAACCTGAATATACCAGTTAGTCATATTCAGGTTATTCTTCTGTGCCCAATCACGATAACATGGAACCAATGCTATCATATCTATCTTTCCTTCTGCCAGATCAACCTTACACTGCTGCGAATCTCCATATTCATGATACACAAACTCAAAGCCGGTAAATTCGGAAAAGTAATCAAAGAAACGCCTTGCTATTCCTCCAAAATTCCCATTATCATCCGTGTATTGCAAAGGATAGGAATCCCTGAAATAGCCTACATTGACTATCCTGTGTTTCTTTACATAATCATGCTCCGCCCTGGACAGACTGGCATAATTGGCTTTGCTTTGCCAGTACAGCGCATCGTATAAATTCTTAATATATATATTATTTTGATTTTTATACCCGAAAACAGCATTATCGAAATCATCTATAACAGGCTGCATTTCTTTGTTTCCGACGAAATAATAACTGTGTTCTCCTACAATAGCAACATTTCTGACATTTTTATCGACAAACGTGAGATTGCCAATCAGGGCAGCATCTATTTCCCCCTGCTCAACACCGATAAGTATTCTATTCTCATCCTCATAATATTTCTTTTTATATGTAAAGCCATTTGCAGCCGCATATGCATCAAATTCCTTCTCAGCAAGTGAATTACGGCACAAGCCTATTGTCATATTATTAAACTTATCAAATTCTTCAAAGTAGACATCAGCATCTTCCTTAACATAGAGAACATCATTCTCTTCAACAACACTTCTTTTTGAATAAATATAATCAGGATTGTCCGCTAAGTCTTCACCTGTCAGTATAATATCACACTTCTTTAATATCAGACTCTCGAGTAACATTCCCCTATCGACAATAACAACATTAATCTTGTAGCCACATTCCGAACCAAGCTGTGCAAGATAATCAATTATATAGCCTTCATATCCACCGTCACTGTTTAAAGCCGCAAAGCCTTCTGTCCCATATACACCGACAGTTATGCTCTTTAGCTTCGTATCATTCTTGTTTGCTGCAAATATTGTAGTGACGTTCATAAAAATCAATAAAAAAATTGTTACTACAGCAATTTTTCTCTTCTTCAATGTCCTGTTCCCACCCAAACATTATACTTTTTTATAAAACCAATATAGGCGTCCCCATGACAAAATTTCGGTCTTGGGGACAGCCCATATATAAATATTATTTATTGCTTAAATATTCGTCAATTCCCTTTGCAGCAGCCTTTCCTGCACCCATCGCAAGAATAACCGTTGCGGCACCTGTAACAGCATCTCCGCCTGCGTATACAGCCTCTTTCGTTGTGAGTCCATTCTCATCAGCCACGATACAGCGGTGCTTGTTTATCTCAAGCCCGTCCGTAGTCGATGAAATAAGCGGATTAGGTGATGTTCCAAGCGACATGATTACCGTGTCAAGCTCAAGCTCAAATTCCGATCCCGGTATCTCGACAGGTCTCCTTCTTCCCGAAGCATCAGGTTCACCGAGTTCCATGCGGATACATCTCATGCCCTTTACATGTCCATTGTCATCAACTAAAATTTCAACAGGATTGGTAAGAAGGTCAAATATAATCCCCTCCTGCTTTGCGTGGTGAACCTCCTCGACTCTCGCAGGAAGCTCCTCCTCACTTCTTCTGTACACGATATGCACCTCTGCTCCAAGGCGGAGTGCAGTACGCGCTGCGTCCATCGCAACATTTCCACCGCCGACAACGGCAACCTTATGTCCTGCCGCAATAGGCGTGTCATAGTCATCCGAGAACGCTTTCATAAGGTTGCTTCTTGTGAGATACTCATTGGCTGAGAATACACCGTTGGCATTCTCGCCCGGAATTCCCATAAATTTAGGAAGTCCTGCACCTGAACCGATGAACACGGCATCAAAGCCTTCCTCGTTGAGCAGTTCATCTATAGTTACGGACTTGCCTACAACAACATTCGTCTCAATCTTGACACCGAGTTTCTTCACATTCTCAATCTCTGCCTTCACAACAGTCTGCTTTGGAAGTCGGAACTCAGGTATACCACATACGAGCACCCGTCCTGCCTCGTGAAGCGCTTCAAACATTGTCATGTCGTAACGGAGCTTTGCCAGGTCACCAGCCAGGGTAGCATC
>CAMEEX010000204.1 GCA_945915235.1 uncultured Clostridia bacterium
CATGGTTGAGGATTTGCTGGGGGCATTTCCCGAGATTGAGGCGGACAGAGCGGTTCTTATAACGGAGAGCTATAAGCAGACCGAGGGAGAGCCTATTATAACAAGGCGTGCGAAGGCTTTTGCACACATACTTGAGAACATTCCTGTCGTGCTGCGTGACAAGGAGCTCATCGCGGGAAGCACGACGAAGAAGCTTAGAAGCTGTCAGGTGTTTCCTGAGTTCTCCTACGAATGGCTTGAGGCTGAGTTTGACACGATAGCCACGAGAAAGGCAGACCCTTTCTATATTTCGGAGGAGACCAAGAAGGCGCTCCATGAGGCGTATACATATTGGAAGGGTAAGACCACGAGCGAGCTTGCAGCTTCCTACATGGCACCTGAGACCAAGACAGCCATCGAGCACAACATATTTACACCGGGCAATTATTTTTACAACGGTGTTGGACATGTCACGGTTCAGTACGAGAAGGTTCTCGCTATAGGCTATAGAGGAATAATCGACGAGGCGAAGGCGGCGAAGGAGAAGCTGCGCTTCGGTGACGGAGATTTTGCGAAGAGGACACACTTCCTTGACGCGGTTATATTAAGCTGTGAGGCGGTAATAAATTACGCGCACAGATACGCGGCACTCTGCCGCAGCGAGGCAGCCGCATGCAGTGACGGCACGAGAAGAGCCGAGCTTGAGAGAATGGCGCAGAACTGTGACAGGGTACCTGAGTACGGCGCGAGGGATTTCTACGAGGCATGCCAGTCCTTCTGGTTTGTCCAGATGCTCTTACAGGTGGAGTCGAGCGGACATTCGATATCGCCGGGACGCTTTGACCAGTACATGTATCCTTATTATAAGGCTGACATCGAGAGCGGAAGAATTACAAGAGAGTTCGCGCAGGAGCTCATCGACAATATATGGATTAAGTTAAACGACCTCAACAAGGCGAGGGACGCCGCAAGCTCCGAGGGCTTTGCCGGATACGGACTTTTCCAGAACCTTATAGCGGGAGGACAGGACGCCGAGGGCAACGATGTCACGAACGACCTCTCGTTCATGTGCCTTGAGGCATCGATGCATGTGGCACTCCCACAGCCGTCACTTTCGGTCCGTGTGTGGAACAAGTCACCGCATGAGTTCCTTCTTAAGGCTGCCGAGCTCACCAGAACGGGAATAGGACTTCCTGCTTATTACAATGACGAGGTTATCATTCCGGCACTTATGAACAGGGGACTCACGCTTGAGGACGCGAGACAGTACAACATCATCGGCTGTGTTGAGCCTCAGAAGGCTGGCAAGACGGAGGGCTGGCACGATGCGGCATTCTTCAATATGTGCCGTGTCATCGAGCTCGTGTTCAACAGGGGCTATGACAAGGGTGTCAAGGTCGGCTGCGATACCGGCGATGTGACACAGTTTACAAGCTATGAGCAGTTCTTTGACGCATATAAGAAGCAGATGGAGTACTGCATCGGTCTGCTGGTGGACGCGGACAACTCGATAGATTACGCTCACCGTGAGAGATGCCCGCTCCCATACGAGTCCTGTATGGTTGACGACTGCATCGGACGCGGAATGTCGCTTCAGGAGGGCGGAGCCGTCTACAACTTTACCGGACCACAGGGCTTTGGTATCGCGAATGTTGCCGACTCACTCTACGCGATAAAGAAGCTTGTCTTTGACGACAAGAAGGTCACGATGGCTGAGTACAAGGACGCACTTGAGCACAACTTCGGACATGAGAGCAGCCACGATAACGTGACAGGAGCCGCTTCCGGAAATACTGATAAGATAGAGGAGATGGTCAACGCCGTGCTCGCCTCCTGCAAGGCCGCCGGTCAGGAAATTACGCAGGAGCTCATCGCAAATGTGGTTGCGGAGTGCGTCAAGACCGGAAGCACAGCAAACGCTGCGGCTGCCGGCAATGGCGATAACGGCAGATACGGAGAACTGTTAAAGCTGATAGACGAGCTTCCTAAGTACGGCAACGATATCGAGGAAGTGGACGAGTTCGCGAGGGAGGCTGCCTACACTTATTCAAAGCCCCTCGAAAAGTACAAAAACCCTAGAGGCGGTTCATATCAGGCAGGTCTTTATCCGGTATCCGCCAATGTTCCTTTAGGACAGCAGACGGGAGCGACACCTGACGGCAGATTTGCCAACACACCTGTTGCGGACGGCGTCGGACCTATGTCGGGAAGGGACGTTAAGGGACCTACTGCTACGGCTAACTCCGTTGCAAGGCTTGACCACGGAATATGCTCCAACGGTACGCTTTTCAACCAGAAATTCCACCCGTCGGCGCTTGCGGGCAGACAGGGACTTGAGAACTTTGTCGCGCTTATAAGAGGTTTCTTTGACCAGAAGGGCATGCATGTACAGTTTAACGTCGTAAGCCGTGAGACACTGCTCGACGCACAGGCGCACCCTGAAAAGTACAAGACATTGGTTGTAAGAGTTGCCGGCTACAGCGCACTGTTCACAACACTGTCGAGGTCATTGCAGGACGACATTATCAACAGAACCGAGCAGGGTTTTTAAGCGGAGGAGATAATGGTGGAAGATATATACAGACAGAAGGGCAGAATATTTGACATTCAGAAATTCTCCGTGCATGACGGCTCGGGAATAAGAACGATAGTGTTCTTAAAGGGCTGCGTGTTGAGATGCCGCTGGTGCTGTAATCCTGAGTCCCAGAGATACGACGTAGAGACGATGATAGTTGACGGAAAGCCAAAGACGATAGGCTACGATGTGACGGTCGACGATGTGCTTAATGAGGTGATGAAGGACAGGGTTTACTACAGGCGCTCGGGCGGCGGGATAACGCTGTCGGGCGGGGAGAGCCTTTGCCAGCCGGATTTCTGCGAGGCACTTTTGCATGCGTCGAAGGAGTGCGGCTTGGACACAGCGATGGAGTCCATGGGCTGCGCCGATTACAGCGTGATTGAGAGAATACTTCCTTATCTTGACACCTACATGATGGACATTAAGCATATGAACCCTGAAAAGCACAAGGAGTTCACGGGAAGAAGCAATGAGCTGATGATAGAGAACGCGAAAAAGATTGCGGCCTCCGGTCAGACAAGGCTCGTCATAAGGGTTCCGGTTATTCCGACCTTCAATGACACGCCGCAGGAGATCTCGGATATTGCGAGATTTGCTTCGACACTCCCGGGAGTGAGCAGGATACATCTTCTCCCGTATCACAGACTCGGACAGGACAAGTATGCGGGACTCGGAAGGGAGTACACGATGGCACACATCACCCCGATGAGCAGGGAGCACATACAGGAGCTTGAGGCTGCGGCACAGGGCTACGGGCTGGACGTGCAGATTGGCGGTTAAGCAGGGAGGACATAGATGGACTACAATAACGAAAACAAACAGCGTATTATTCAGGAGCTTGTTCCGGGCAAACAGATAACGCTCGCACATGTCATAGCCAATCCTGACAAGATATTATATAAGAAGTTAGGGCTTGACCCGGCGGTCGACTACGCACATTCGGCGATAGGAATTATCACCATGAGCCCGGCTGAGACGGCAATCATAGCTGCCGACATAGCGACCAAGGCATCGGGAGTAGAGCTTGGCTTCGTGGACCGTTTCAGCGGAACACTCATAGTTACCGGTACGGTGTCCGAGGTAGATGCCGCTATGAGAGCGGTCACGGACTACTGCCGCGAGAAGCTTCACTTTACCGTGTGCGATATCACAAAGACCTGATTACAGTGCATGAATGTATACGGGAGTGAGACTCAATGAAAAAGATAATCTTTATGGGTAAGACGGGCTGCGGCAAGACGACACTCACACAGGCGATGCGCGGCGAGAGGATTTCATACCATAAGACACAGTACATAAATCATTTTGACTGTATCATAGATACGCCGGGCGAGTACGCCGAGAACAAGATACTTGGAAGGGCGCTTGCGCTGTACAGCTACGAGGCGGACGTCGTCGGGCTGCTGTTGTCGGCGAGGGAGGAGTATTCACTGTTCCCGCCGTGCATCACCGGCATGTGCAACCGCGATGTCGTCGGCATAGTGACACAGGTTGACAGACCTGATGCGAGACCGGAGCGTGCTGCAGAGTGGCTTAGGCTTGCCGGGTGTAAGAAAATATTCTTTGTGAGCTCGGTGACTGGCGAGGGAATTGACGATATTTTCGCATATCTCGCCTGACAGATAAACTGATATAAAAAAACAACCAAAACCCACATTTTTTTGATGATTTCGGATTGACGTTTTTTTAACAAAATGGTATAATTTAATTATAAATCAACGCAAAAACAAACAAAACAACATATAATTATCAAGGAGGGTTTCGTAATGGTTTCAGAGTACGAAATTAAGAAGCAGATCTGCGAGATTGGTAAAAGAATCTACGACAGAGGCATGGTTGCCGCAAACGACGGCAACATTTCCGTAAAGCTCAACGACAATGAGTTTTTATGCACACCTACGGGCGTGAGCAAGGGCTTTATGACACCGGAGTACATCTGCAAGGTTGACAGAAACGGCAATGTTAGCGAGGC
>CAMEEX010000205.1 GCA_945915235.1 uncultured Clostridia bacterium
CAGTCATCTGCCTTTCCTCCCTTCTTAACCAGCCTGTTGAGCACAAGATTGATAATCATAATAAATATGAAAAGAACAAGACCGATTGTGAAAAGTACCCTTCTGTGTGTGTCCGCCGAGTACGCCATCTCGCTGACTATCGCCGTCGTGAGGAAACGCACCGAGTTGAACGGAAGCGGAACATTTACGGCACTTCCCGCAACGAGTGTAATCGCCATCGCCTCACCTATCGCACGCCCTATGCCGAGCACAACCGCCGTCATTATTCCCGACTTGGCTGCCGGAAGAATTACCTTAAATATCGTCTGGATATGCGTCGCTCCCATGGCAAGCGATGCCGCCTTGTACTGCTTGGGAACCGCGCGTATCGACGACTCACTTATATTTATAACTGTCGGAAGTATCATCACCGCGAGCACCAGAACCGCTGATATGAGGTTCGAGCCGCCCGTAAACTGGTGTGTCTTACTGCCGGCAAAAATTATTTTCTCAAGCTTAAACATCAACGGATTTAAAACCATGATTCCTATAAGTCCGTATACAATCGAAGGGATACCCGCCAGCAGCTCAACCGCCGGCTTAACCGCCTTAGAGAGCTTTTCGGGTGCCACCTCCGCCAAAAAAACTGCCGTCAGAAGTCCTATCGGGACTCCGATAACTATTGCCATCGCAGTACCGACAATGGAGGTCATAATGACGTAGAATATTCCAAAATGCGGCTCTGCCGCAGTAGGCGCCCACACCGTTCCGAACAAAATCTCGGCTATTCCGACCTCCTTTAACGCCGGAAGTCCCTTTATAAACATATAGACCGTAATCGAAAACACCGCCGCCACAGCCACAAAGGCAAATATTGTAAAGATAGTCTTGGCAGTGACCTCGATAAGATTTTTTGTTATCTTGCCTCTGAAAATATTTATTTCCGTATTATTTTCCGCATCAATTATTTCATTCCCATATTCATCTGTATTCAAACTGTTTTTCATTTTTTGTATATTATTGTCTGACGATACTTTTCCGTCTTTTTTCTTCTTTAGTTTCAATTCTGCATTTACCTCAGAAGCCATATTCGGATAATTAACTGCCTCAGCTTTCATATTTACCTCATTTCTGCGTCAAAGCATGGCGGGTACACAATAACAATAGACTTTTAGCGGCAGGGCGCAGGGGTAAGTCCCACGCTATGTCGCTAAAAATCATTCATCATTTGGTTTTCTATTAATCTACAGTGATAAGTCCTACAGCCTTTACAACTGCCTTGCCCTCATCTGACTTGAGGAAGTCGAAGAATGCCTGAACGAGCTCGCTCTGCTCACTTATCTCACCCTTGGTAGCCATAACGAACGGTCTGCAAAGGAAGTAGGTGCCTGCCACAATGTTGTCCGGTGTAGGAGCCACATCATCAAGATTGAGTGCATTTACCGACTCATCAAGTACATCGAGTGATACATAACCGATAGCGCCCTCTGTTGAGGCAACCTTTGCCATCGCAGCACCTGTCGAGTCACACTCTACTGCATACTTGCATGCATCTTCAACCTTCAAAATCTCCTCGAAAGCTCCTCTTGTGCCTGAGCCTGCCTCACGGCCTACGACAACGATCGGTGTATCGCTTCCGCCAACCTCGCTCCAGTTTGTGATTGTTCCTGTGTAGATGTCCGAGAGCTGCTGCTTTGTAAGACCTGCAACGCTATTGTTCTTGTCAACGATGACTGCAATACCGTCGATTGCCACGATGTTCTCAACAGCTCCGCCGGACTTCTCGCTGTCCTTTAAGTTTCTTGAAGCATCACCGATATCGCAGCTTCCGTTAAGAAGTGACTCAATACCTGCTGAAGAACCTGAATATTCTACTGTCACAGTCACACCGCTGTTGGCCTCCATGAAGGTTTCTGCAAGTGCATCTGCAAGCTTCTGCATTGATGTTGAACCTGCAAGTGAAATTGTTCCTGAAAGCTTCTTATCAGCTTCAGCAGTCTTTGTTGTCTCCTGCGCTGCCTGCTGGGTCGATGTTGTAGTTGAACCTGTCGTTGAACCCTGTGTTGTGCCTGTCGTGCCATTTCCTGCCGAATTGCTGTTACAGCCTGTAACCATCATCATCGACATAGCCGCACATGCGACCATCGCTGCACATTTCTTAAATAAATTCTTTTTCATTTTCTGCCTCTTTCCTGCCGCTACGCGGCTTACATTTTTTGATTTCTTTTTCAAGCCTTGTTCTTTTTCTTTTACTTTCCTTTTCGCAAACGATTATATGTAAGCTTTATGTATTCTCAGTTCACCTCTCGTTTACAATTAGCAGTCTACTACCTGTGTGTAAAATTCCTAATCATGTGAATGTAAAATGTATGTAAAAGCACAAAAAAAGAGACACGGCTTCTATTTTCCGTGTCCCTGACATGATATCATTTTAAAATTTGATAAAAATTTTCTCCGTCTACATCTTTCCAAATAACCTTAATTGATGAATAATCGGGCTTATAAATTTTTTCCGTGCTATCATATTGCATATTCAGCATGAGCTGCGCCTGAGTCCTTACTTCTACATTCTGAGGTTCCCCTGCAGCAATACTGCTTCCTGACAAATTAATATCAATAAATACCTGTCTTGATAAAAACGTCACAAATTCTGCCGGTGTGACCTTTGACAGTTTTACACTTAATTGACAGGCATCAATATTTTCATCTTCACCGTCAACTGACCATGCCGGTGTTTCAATATTAATATTGTCACCTGCATATTCTATTCCAAGCTCCGCCACAAGCCTTCCGTCCTCCAAGGCTATATTATCCAGCCTGCACTTCAAAACAGAATTCAATTCGTTCAAATCAAAATCATCCGATATCAATTTGAATTCCTGCATATCTATGACGTAGCCATATGCACTGCTATCACTCCTTGCTGCAACACTAATCACAAGATAAGTGCCTTTATCTAACACATCATCAATAAATTTCACTCTGAGTATATCCAAATCACTTCCGAGGGGCAGACCCATATATATTGAAATAACACTATCTCCATAATATATATCATACTCATTGTCGCCAAGCACCTTATCAACTATAATAACCCCATTTTCACTGCGAAGTGCCCTATATCTCTCGCCTGAAATCACAACTTCACAGGCTTTAAAACCACCTTTCTCATAATACTGCACAACGGATAGCTGCTGCTCATTCCATAGTTCCATGTCACTGCCCTCGAAAAAGGTTTCAGTAATATCGTTAGCAGCTCTGTCAACTCCATTACACCCCATGAGCATTATTCCAATAGCTATTATGAAAATATTAATTATCTTTTTGTCACTGCATCACCCCCATATGAAAATCAACATTAAAATCTCCACTTTCAATTCTTGAGTATACACTCTCACTAAAATTTGATAATAATTTCTACTTTCTCTCGTCAAGATATATCTGCACTCTCTGGTTTATAATTCTTGCTGTATCCTGAGCCGAGCGGCTGCCCTCAAGGAAATTATAAAATTTCTCGTCTACTATATCCATCACCGCAGATTTCTTGTTGATGATATATTTTGCATTGTCAATCATATATCTCAGCGTTTCTATATCCGCCTCATCAATCTCTTTATAGCTGTCCTCTCTGTTAAAGCTTCCAGCCCTGTAATTTTTTATGAACTCAAGAATACCGATAAACTCCTCTGTCTCAAATGATGCCCTGCCTTCATTCCGGTCAACATACGATTCGCACAGGCTGCTCAGCAGCATGTTGGCAACATGATACCGCATGTCATTGTCATCTATCCCAGAGTTATACACTGTAACATCAGGCTGCTTTTTGAGCATTTCAATAATCTCCTGCACCGTCCAGCCCTCTCTGTCGCCTATCACGTCCTCATTGCCGCAAAAAGCATATATCATAAACTTGTCAGGTATGGTAACCAATATCCCATCAATCGTATACAGCTCCAATATCCTGTCAATGAGCATATCCCTCCTCACAACCGCAGTATCGGAATCAATATACTTTCCCAAATCCTCTATAATACCGCTCGCGGCGTATTCATCTATATCTATCAGATTGGTCGGGAAAACATCAGATCCCTTGCCCGCTATCAGCTCGGTATTCATGCTCTCCTCGCTCGCATAGACCTTCACCTCGGCTTCATATCTTCCGTTAGAGCCATTGAAAAGTCTGACTATTCTGTCAAGCTCTTCGCTCTCCTCCAGTGTGCCTATAATTATCTTTTCCTTATCCCCTGCCTTTATGCCGGAGCAAACCATATCCACAATCTGCATTGAACTACCATATACATTCACCCCGACAAAATTATCTTCATCATATTGTACCATGCTCTTAAATTTTACTCCCTTCATCCCCATGTCTATCCACTTCCATATCTGCTTATAGCTGCCACCATCAAGCTCATATATTCCGTCACTGTTAAACAGCTCGACCGCAAAACCCCCGTCCGTTTTCATGCTGGCGCCCACCAGACCCGAAAATGTCGTATCGTAAA
>CAMEEX010000206.1 GCA_945915235.1 uncultured Clostridia bacterium
GATGTTAATTTTACCTCCCGAGATAGAAATTTGTTAATGCAAGCGGTAAATATAGCTATTTTTTCTTTCTTTTGTCGCAGCTATTACCGCCTGATAATATGTATTAAACTTTTAAGCGGTAGTTTTTACAAATTGAAATAACATAATATTCTTAATGGAATTATAAGCATAGATTAAAATACAGCTCTTCACCGCCGCAAAAGGCCAGTTTCCATTTGCAAATAGAAAACTGCCATTCTGAAAACAGAAAATCTTACAAGAATTTTCGAATAAAATATGCTTTAATGAAACTATACTACATGATAACATATTTGACAACACTCACACAGCAATCATAAACGCCGGTTTACCAATTTTTCGTTTAAAAACTAATAAATCCTTTCACAAATAAAGCCCTTCAGCGCCGGCATGCACATTTATTACCGGTCTGAACACAAACCGATAAGAGTACATGCCTTGAGCTGAAAGGCTTTACTAAATTCTACCACTAGGACTAAAATGCATTATCTATCCTCTTCTCCATTATCTGACCGTCCTGCGCGTAAGATACGGCGTTCTCCTTGTCGATATCGCCCTTCATGTAGAGGTCGAAGATTGCATCGTCCATGGTCTGCATGCCGAGCTTCTTGCTGGTCTGTATCGTAGAGTTAATCTGTGGGCTCTTTGCCTCGCGGATAAGGTTCTTTATGGCAGGAGTGCTGTGCATTACCTCGAAGGCTGCCACTCGGCTCTTTTTGTCGGCTGTCGGTATGAGCTGCTGGCTTATAACCGACTCGAGCACCATCGAGAGCTGCACTCTTATCTGCTGCTGCTGATGCGGCGGGAACACGTCCACGATACGGTCTATCGTGCTCGCAGCACCGATCGTATGGAGTGTTGACAACACGAGATGTCCTGTCTCGGCAGCGGTGATGGCTGTCGAGATAGTCTCAAGGTCTCTCATCTCCCCGACAAGAATTACATCGGGGTCCTCACGGAGCGCGGCGCGCAGCGCATTGGCGTAGGAGTGGGTGTCGAGTCCTATCTCTCGCTGGTTTACCATAGCCTTCTTGTGATTGTGAAGGTACTCTATCGGGTCCTCAAGGGTGATGACATGCACCTCTCTTGTTGAATTAATCTTGTCGATGATGGACGCAAGCGTTGTCGACTTACCTGAGCCTGTAGGTCCGGTAACGAGAACCAGACCTCTCTTCCTCTGGTAAAGGTCAACTACCGATTTCGGAATTCCAAGTTCCTCAGGTAGAGGGATTTTTGTGGAAACCAAACGGATTGACGCCGCCATTGAGCCTCTCTGGTGGAACACGTTCACACGATAACGTCCTATCTGTGGTATGGAGTATGAAAAGTCAATCTCCCCAAGTTCTTCAAACTGCTGTAATCTCTTATCGCTCATCATGGTGCTGATGACCGCCTCCGTGTCAGCCGGGAGCAGTCTCGGATACTCCATATCCACAAGTATTCCGTTTATACGCATCTTAGGCGGAAGTCCAACCGTGATATGTACATCCGATGCCTTATTTTCCTTCGCCGTTATAAGAAGTTCCTCTATTGTCATATTGTTTCCTCATTTCATATGTGTTCTTTCACACTATTATTAATTATCTACGTTATATGTAATCTTCATCATCTCAGAGAATGTGGTGGTTCCGTCAAGCACATACTCTGCTGCCGATGCCCTGAGGGTATGCATGCCCTCCTCGACCGCTGCATCCATAATGTCATCCGCATTGCGCTTGTCGGCTATCATTCTCTTGAGTCTCTTCGTTATTGGCATTATCTCATATACACCAATTCGTCCATAATAGCCTATGTTGTTGCAGACCTTACAGCCCTTAGGTTCGTGAAGTGTGCATGGCTTGTCGAGCGGCACTCCAAGTATCCTCTTTTCCTCATCCGTAGCCTCCCTCGTATTATCCTTGCTGCACTCGCACAGTCTTCTTACAAGTCGCTGTGCAATTATTCCCACAAGTGAGTCGCTTAACAGGTAAGGCTCAACGCCCATATCTATGAGACGTGATACGGACGATGCAGTATTGTTCGTATGCAGTGTACTCACGACAAGATGTCCCGTGATGGATGCCTTAACGGCAATCTCGGCAGTCTCGGAATCTCGTATCTCACCTATCATAATTATATCAGGGTCCTGTCGCAGGATGGAACGAAGCGCACTTGCAAATGTAAGATCAGCCTTGGCATTTACCATTACCTGATTGATACCATCAATATTTGCCTCGACAGGATCCTCAACCGTTATGATGTTTACATCCATCTTGTTAAGTTCGCTGAGCGCCGTATACAGTGTGGTCGACTTACCCGAACCTGTAGGTCCTGTTACAAGGATAATGCCGTGTGGATTTTTGAGAATATTGTCGAACTTCACCATATCGTCAGGTTTAAGTCCGAGCTTGCTCTTCTCGCGCTTAAATCCCGCCTTAAGTGCAAGTCTCATAACGACCTTCTCGCCGTAGCAGGTAGGCAGACAGGATACTCGGATATCATACTCCCTGTGGTCGACATCGATGGTAATACGACCGTCCTGAGGTTTTCTCTTCTCGGAGATATCCATGCCCGATATAATCTTTATACGGGCTATCATCGCAGAGTAAAGAGCCTTATCATAGGTTATAGCTTCATTGAGTGTGCCGTCGATACGGTAGCGGATACGGATGCTGTACTCAAACGGCTCAATATGAATATCGCTGGCTCTCTGTCTGGCTGCCTGCTCTATTACGTTTCGCACAAGCTGTACGATAGGTGAGTTCTCAACGTCCTCCCTCTTCTCGTCGTCCTGAGCGTTGGCATTGTCATATATCGCCTGTTCCTGCTTGTACGCCTCGGCAACAGCCATCGCCTTCTCTCTTCCGAAATACTTGTCGATAACCGTCTGTATATCCGAGAGCTTACTCAGTACCGGGACTACCTCCATGCCCGTGATGATACTCACATCGTCGATTGCCATAATGTCCATGGGATCAGCCATGGCAACCCATATTGCGTTTGCTCTGCTCTTATCAAACATGTAAGGTATGAGCTTAAGCCTTCTGGCATTGTCCTCATCAATGGTCCTGACTGCTTTCTCGTCAATGGAGGCAGCCGCTACATTCACATACTCCACATTCAGATGACGGCAGAGCACATCTATCATATCGTCCTGCGACACATAGCCTAAATCAACAAGCGTATCCCCGAGAAGCTTTCCCTTAACCTTCTGCTCCTTGAGCGCAGTATCAAGCTGCTCCTGCGTTATCTTTCCCTCACTTATAAGTACATCTCCAAGCCTTATCTTCTTACGAACCCCACTTATCATTGCACATTTTCCTCCAGACTGATTCCTTCTAATATTTCGCTGTTATACTGAACTTCAGTGTTCTCCATGATTTCACTGAAAACAGAGTCAAAGTCCTGTCCGCATACATACCTCAGCTCCGGGTTATTGCGCCCAATCATGAACCTGCCGTCTCCGTTCCTTATCGCGTTGGTATATTCAAATACAAAAAAACCGTCCTCTGTATAATAGTTGTTCGCCACGACCGCCTCGAACACATACAGGATAATGTTCTCATATCTCGAGCTTCCGTCACCGCGCCCCGTCATAAAAATGACCTGATTTAACTTGAGACTGTCGACCCACTCGTTATTGTCCTGATAGAGATAGTTCGTGCTTCCCGTCAGCCTGTACAACATTCTCGTCGTTGTGTCATCTGTCGCCGCATGCACCTGTGCCGCACACTCTGCAGCGATATCGTTCAGTTCATCGTAGTCAAGCTGTGCGCTATCATATATATAAGAATCAAGTCCCTCAACCGTGTAATCCATCGATGTCACATCTGTGTAATAATAGTAGAGCTCAGCCGTTTTCGCATCAATCATACATTTGATTGTGATTACATCGCCGTTTTTTAACCCCGTCGTCCTTCCCTCCACAACATACTCAAGATTCTTAATGTATGGGTCTGTAGAGTTATTGGTGTAGGTGACAAATGCATACGGAGCCGTCCCCGTGACTTCCACCTGCAGATCCTTGAACACATCTATCTCCTGTCCTTCATCGAGCCCAGTCACGTCGACCTTCTTCACAAAATCATTCACATTTATTTTAAGTTCGTCTGCCACAGCGGCATCGTATGTCACCGTGAGATTTATCGCGTCGCCGTTTGCGAGCTTATCAAGCTTGTCGCAGGTAAGTTCAAGTGATGCCACAAACGCATCGTATTTCGACTTCTCCTCCTCAGTCGCATCTATGCCCGCTAGCGCACTGTAAATGCCCGCTGTGTCAAGATAAGCCGTAGCCGTAGCACGTCCCGACAGCCCCGATATACTCGTCATTATGTATGGGCTGAGAGAAATATTCTTGCGCCCCGCACTGCACCCGCTGATAAAAAGTACCCCCAGCATAAGCAGCAGTACATATCTGATTTTTTTCATAACACTAATCTCCATTCATTCCGCCACCTTTTATCCGGCGGCACAACTAAGAATT
>CAMEEX010000207.1 GCA_945915235.1 uncultured Clostridia bacterium
GAGTTCATTCTCGCTGTTGTCGAGAGGATAGGCTGAGACATTTATAATTTCCAGACAGACTTTTCCCGCATTTTTATACGTCTTGACAAATATGCGCGTACCCTCAAGCGAATATTTTACCGCATTGTCGAGCAGGTTCTGGACAATTCTGTACGCATACATGTCATCTCCCATAAAGAATAATTCCTCATCTGAGAGCCTTGTCTAAAAAGGTATCTTTTTATCCGGGTAGGAGTCCTCGATATCGCTCACAAGCTGCAATACCAGCTTGTTAAGGTTAAGGCGCTTCATGTCGAGTGTCGCCTTGCCACTGCTCGCCTTGGAAAGCTCAAGTATCTTGTCAATCATTTCCTTTAAAAGCTCTGATTTCTGCGTCACGACCTTGATATAATCGCTCATGACCGGTGACAACTCCTCCTTCTCCATAAGGGCAAGATATCCGATAATCGCCGTGAGCGGTGTCTTTAAATCGTGTGTGACATTTGTAAGGAGCTCTACACTCAACTGATTGGCTTTATTCTGCTCCTCTATCGCTTTTCCCTGTTCAGCCACAGCCTTTCCCTGTTCCTCTATCGCAAGCTTCTGTTCATGGCGCAGCTTTTCATTCAACATTCCCGCCCTCAGGTTTCTTGCCTTCTCACTCTCCACAACGACCGAAATTGCCGATGAAGCTATCGGAACAATATATATCAATACTAAAACCCACTCCATATCATATATTATAAGGTCATTCCCTAAAGAGCCTTGGCTTGTTGTAGAGCCCGCAGATAATATCATTGTGGCAATAAAGGCATATACAATACAGCCAACCAGTTCAATCACAAATATTTTAAAATAATACCTTCCAAATGCCAGGTCGTCCATGGGTTCAGCCTTTTTTACCAAATTCATCATAATAACTCTTGTACAGAAAACTATACCGACCACTGCACACATAAACATGAACGCAACCCATCCCGGAGCATAATAGTAATCTGCCACCTGAAGCACGGCAATAAGACTCAGAACAAATAACACCCCCGACGACGACGCAACAATCACATTATTCTTTTTTACGCTTAACCATTCTTTACATTTTTTCCATTTTGTACCCAATTCCCCACACCACCTTTATATATTTTGGATTTTTTGTGTCAATCTCAATCTTCTCGCGGATACGCCTTATATGTACCATGACCGTATTTTCCACCGCGTACCCAACTTTTTCGTCCCAGACCCGCTCATAAATTTCCTCCGCAGAAAAGACCCTGTTGAGATTGTTTATAAAAAGATACACTATCTTGTACTCCGTCGCCGTGAGCCTGACCGGTTCACCGTCCACCATAACCTGCATTGCAGCCGTGTCGAGTACTATTCCACCGTTGCATATCTTCTCACTTTTGGTCTTTTCGTCCCTCTGCGACAGCTCATTCCATGCCCTGAACCTGCGAAGGAGCGTCTTGACCCTCGCACTCAGCTCTGCCGGGTTATATGGCTTACATATGTAATCGTCCGCGCCCATCGTAAGCCCATAGACCTTGTCGCTGTCCTGCGATTTTGCCGACAGCACGATGACCGGAAGATGATTGCTCTCGCGGATTTTCATAAGTGCCGAAATTCCGTCAAGCTTTGGCATCATAATGTCAAGCAAAATCAAATCCGGCTTCTCCTTTTCAAGCTGCTCTAACGCCTCGAGTCCGTCCTTAGCCTGCACCACCTCGAATCCATCGTATTCCAATAACTTTGACAATGAAAAAAGTATTTCCTTGTCATCATCAACAACCAGTATCTTCTGTTTTTCCATCTCTGCCCCCATATCTTTGATTTACCTATATAATACACCCTATTTCCTACATTTCTAAGTATCATTTTCTTACAATTTTCTTACGAATTTAACTAATGCTATTTTTGCATGCTCTCCACGAGCACCTGTCTCTCATCAGCTCCCTTATGAAAAATCCGGAATTGATTAAATATTTTTGTAAAATCGATGCATACGCAGCCCACAATAAACAATGCCCCCGCAAACGCCACGGCAATCCACACCATCTGCTTTACATAATCGAGCCGCAATGCCGTACCAATCAGTTCATTTTCCTGCTTCATATTTATAAAATAATCTAACAGCCAATCTGACTTTTCCCATATTTTTCGTACTAAAAATACCGCCGGCGCATGTCCTAAATAAATATACATGCTTCTTTTTCCGACCTCCGACAGGCTGCATTTTTCACTGCTCATAAACTTTAAAATACAAAAGCATTGAACCGCGCCTAAAATATACACAACAATCCTGTGCCCCGGCGTATATCCAAGCTCCGAGTATGAATACATCCCGTACAGCCATCTGTAGTCAATCACAGGTGATATCACAAAAATAGCTGCCACACATACCGCCAAAACAACCGCACATTTCCATCTGTCCATCTCCTCAAAAATTCTGTACACCCTGCTCCCACATTTCTTCGCCTTTCCCGCATAATACCCAAGCAGAAAATATGGATAAAAAACAATAATTCTTGACAGGCTCATGTAATACCCAACCGTGTCATCGTAGCCTGCAAGCAACGCTGCGACAACACTCCCAAGCAAAATTAACCTCTGCTTTCTCACCTCTTCCGTATCAATAAAAGGTATTGAAATTTTCCACACTGCCAATGCCGGCAGATACCACAGATACCAGTACGCGTCGTAAGCTGTCCGCCTGCTCCCTCTCCGCCAACTGCCCTGATGCCTATCGCGCAGCATAGCTGGATACATAGATACGGCACAATGATTTTTTTCAAAATTTTGTGTGTATCAACTCACAAACAGAGAATAACAGACAAATCCGTCGAAACAGACGATGAAAGGTTTATGATTTTCTTACAATTGGACCTATGTCAATGCCTTCGCTCCATCTCCATTACAGAGACTTCCTCACTACTATAGGTTCTGCTGACTTCTCACAGTTCGTTGTTACTAGGCTAATGTAACCTCTGAGACCTCCACGCTTAAGGTGCACGCTCTTTCCTCTCATCTATCCGCTGCATTTACTCGTACTTCCAGCAACTTTAGGACTTCAGATTCCACCTCACGATGGACACCTTATTGTTCAGCTATACACTTTCTCGTTGCCTAGGTATGTTCGGGACTTTCACCCATTAAAGCAGCCTATGGCGTGCAAACAAATAGCGTAGCAGCCATTAAAACTGCTACGCTTAAAAAGTCTAACTTTTTGAGAGCACCTCACTATATGCTCTATTCTCATATTAAGTTTTCAGATTTACAAACTTGAATTGGGCAGTTAAGTTCATTTCCTTCAGTATCGATAAAAATGCACTCTGATGGGACAAATATTGAAACTGTTCCTGTTAGATGATGTCAAATCACAAATTTGCTCATTTATAGTTTTTAGGAAAAACGTTCTACAATATTATTGATTTCTAACGCATTTTCTTTATTATGATTTACTATAACGGACATTTCCTGCGTTGTTTCTTCTGTTTGTTTTGCCTTGTCTAGGATATCCTGACTGCTGATATTGTCGGAATCAGGAACATCTGAAATAGAATTAATCTGGCTTTGAATATTTTGTACTGTATTGACAAAAATTCCGGCTCCTTCTGCAATTTCAGATATAATAACCTGAATTTCCTGAATGGATTGATAGTAATCCTGAGTTTCCTGAGCTAATGCTGTAAATTGTGTCTGGACATCATTTTGCAGGAAGAAAATTATCTGGTCGAAACAAGCTTTGACATGTGAAATATTATTTTTGGTTTCATTACAGATAGCCTGAATATCTGTGGCAGTTTTGGATGAATCAGAGGCGAGATTACCGATTTCTCCTGCAACTACTGCAAATTCTTTTCCAGCTTCTCCAACTCTTGCAGCCTCAATAGAAGCATTTAAGGACAGAAGGTTTGTCTGGCTTGTAATGTCTAAAATCTGAGATGCCATTTCATCAATTCGCATTAATGACTGTAATTCTTTCATTGCCCTTTCAATAGCTTTCTGATTTTCTGCAATTTGGTTGCTTGTATTTACCATGGAATTATTGGCTAAAGTCTGCATCTCTTCTACTTTTTGAAGCAACTCATTACTGTGGATATTCCCCCGCTGTATACGTTCCTCAATATCAGCAACAATCGTTGTCATTTCGGAAATCTGTTGTCCCACATTATTTACAGTAGAGTTAATATCTTCTGAATGTTCTGCAAATATCTGCGTGGATTTTGAGTTATCAGCCACATAACTAAGCAATGTTTCTGAAGAATGCTGCATTGCTGTTGCAGAGCTGCTAAGTGATGCCGAACAGTCAGATAAAGTGGCGATAATGTCACTGAGAGCATCATATAAAGAATTCATTGCTGTTGCAATTTTTCCAATTTCACTCTTAGTGTTAATCCAAGGTGCAAGGCGTTTGCTCTTTGCTTCCTGTAATCATTATGGTTGTTCTTTATTGCTCGGTTATGCAGCCTTTAACT
>CAMEEX010000208.1 GCA_945915235.1 uncultured Clostridia bacterium
GTGGGGCGATGTGCTTTTAGCATTTCCCTCGTTTCTCAAACACATCAAATGAAACCACCTCATATTCCGACAACCGCTCAACAAACTTCTCTACATCAAGTGTGTCATTCTCCGCGATGTATGTCTCCGACTCGCTTGCCACACAACTCAGCTTCTTCTCCTCATACATGCTAAGCTCCGGCACCATGCCAAGAAAGCGCATCTGCAGGACATAGTATGCAAAATTAAGCCAAAGCAGATAAAACCATGAGAGAATTCTGACTGCTCCCATGGCTCCATCATGCATCTTGTGATATCTTATTTTTATTCCTTCTTTTCTGTTTACCAGAAAATTGTAAATTTTATGCCGCATTATATAGATCTCTATTCATCAGGCTCTCTCTTTAAGTATCTTACTACTTAATTATATACCTGAAAATAAGGGAGCACAACTATATTTTATGAAGGTTTACGTTTTCTGCTTTATCTAACACACTATTTCCGCAACCTTATCTGCATCGCCCTTTATCGTGGCTCTTAACAGCTCATCGCATTTTCCAACCGATTTTGCAATTTCACTCCAGCTTCCGGTACACAATGCAGCCTGATATGCTTTCTTCACCTCATAATTAGGTATATATGCGCTGTATTCCTCCCTGTCATATCCCAAATAGCCAAGATGAATTAACGCAGTAATAGCCTCGTCCTTGGATGATACAGTTGAAAGGTCATTCTGGAAAGTATCGGTATTAACATATACCTTCTCCCCTGACAGCATGGCCATCACATCATCCTTAAGCCCCTCGTAGTTCATCGTGATAAATGTATTTATGGAAGCAAAAGACGATGTGTTTTTCCAATAGGAGTCAAAGTCATGGTTACTCATAGCCATTGAGACAGAATTAGGATTATATATATGCATACTCCAGATGTATCACATTGTACTTGTTCATGTGCTTCTACCCATTTGCAATCCCCCTTCTCATTATAAAAAACCTTCGACAGCTTTTGAAATAACTACCCGCTATTTACTCATTCCATTATAAGCACTTTTTTTCCTTTAAATGCAAAACCATAGTGTCGTATACGTTCCTTATCTATGCCTCTGTTTAGCAGTTCAGCGTCATAGTTCTTCTCCTCAATTTGGCGAAGCGCATTCTCTGCTGTTTCCGATAAAGATTTCTCTCTGTTGATATTATAAACCTTGAATTCTATTACTATAGCAGGCAACTGATTTTTCTTTGGTATCAGCATTATGTCATATCGGCCGAAGCCACTCTCGCGGTTAGAACGTATTTCATAATTCTCTGATTGTCCCACCATAAGCCCTAAAACAAAGCCATGGTAAAAAGAGATAGCTATCGCAATCTCTTCCAAGTTTGTGCTATAGCACAAACTAGCACCATTAGCTGCTCCCTGATAGTCGCAGCATGAGGTGTATTTTTCCGGCTGTGACCTGTCTGATGGCAATACGCCTGTGTCAAAATTGCTGAATGTTGCAAGAGCCACATCATTCATATAGTGGTTCATCGCCTCTAAATCTCCACACACCATAGCCCTGACAAATTCATTATAATCGGAAGCCGCAACTCCAAACCAGCCCTTAAACATGTTTCCAAACATGCTCCTAGTCTCGAGATTCGTTATTGAAACATGATACCACGGCTCAAGAGTCTCTCCGCGATAGTCAATCCCGTCAACCTTGAGATATCCTCCCGCAACCAGCAGACTCCACACTGCACTCTCATCTGTATCCAACTGCTGGAACACTATCTGCTCATCGAAGTTTACCACTATCGTTTCACCCTTCAATAGTTCCTCCATATGCTCCTTCATCTGTGCAGAACCTTTTTGCAACAGACGACTTGCAAGACCATTAGAGCTTGTAGATGCCCAGTATGGTCTTAACTGTTTCTTATCAAGATAATTTATTATAGACCATGGATTATATATGTCCTTTTGTATGCCAAAAGTAAAACCATCATACCATCTCTTTACTTCTTCCTTTTTATCCGACAATCCCAATTCATCCAATGACCTGAAAACCTCATTCTCTGTAAAGCCAAAACAGGTACTATATTCGTTAGATATGGTTGTCACAACATTAAGATTATTTAAGTCTGAAAACATTGATTCTTTAGAAACCCTTGTTATTCCCGTCATTACCGCGCGCGCAAGATATGGATTTGTCTTAAATGTACTGTTAAACAGATTACGCAAAAATGCCGTGAATTCATCCCAGTATCCATATATATATGCTTCCTGCATAGGTGTATCATATTCATCAAGTAAAATGAGCACCTTACTATTATAATATCTTGAAAGACATCCACATAAATCCTTAATCGCTCTCTGTATCATCGAGTTGTTCTCTTCTGTATTCATTGACGGTTCAAGAATATACTTCTCAAGCTTATTCCACATTTCCTTCTCACCGTCAGTTATGATATCGCTTTCAATCAGATACCTGTGTTGCTTATATACATCATTTATTATAGCTGCTATTGTATTTCTGGCTTCATAAAAACTGGTACTCTTGACCTCAGCAAAACTTAAGAAAATTACCGGATAAGTTCCCTGTAGCTGTCTGTACTTCTCATATTCCCAAATTGACAGCCCCTGGAACAAATCTCCCCTTCCGGCATATTTATTTGAGAAGAAGCAGTTTAACATGCTCATATTAAGGGTTTTTCCGAATCTTCGCGGGCGCGTTATCAATGTAACTATATCCATGGACTCCCACCATTCTTTTATGAATGCAGTCTTGTCAATATAAAAGCAGTCATTCTCCCTAATATCATCAAACCCCTGATTTCCAATGCTTATTCTCTTAATCCCTGCACCTTTTTTCAGACCGTTCATCAAACCTTCTCCCTTCCCACTCACTATACTACAATTTCATATTGCTCCCAAAATACTTCTTCTTAAATTTTTTCTCCGTCACCCTCCAAAAAATAGCGTTTTTCCACTTAGAACTCTTAGTGTTCACAAGTTTCTTATAATATAATATTCCGACAGAAAATCTCCATTCACATGAAACCTTATATGAACCGTCAGCAATATTTCTCATAAATTCTATATGTTCTATATTGCCTCCATTCCATATCTCCGCAGCCGTATACTAAATATCCGGCTTATTGATTAACTCCAAGCTCCTTTTCACATACCCTTAATCAAAATGTGATAAACCATCATTGGCAAAACTTATTTATTTCTCTCTTTATAAATTCTCTCCGCTTCTCTATACTCTTCAAGTGATAAACCCATGGAATCACACGCTTCTTCAAGCGTTACCCCTTTTCTTGCCATAAAACTTTTTATCATATTATAATACCCTATTTTTTCACCTTCCTCCACTCCTCTTTCCATTCCTTCTTCTAATCCAGCTTCACGTCCTTCATCATACCCCACCTGCCGCTCTGCAACTCTCAGCTTCCGTTCTTCCTCTTCCTGATTATATTCTAATATACTGGTCATCTCTACCTCCGCACGATTTTTCCTTAAAAAATCTGAAAGTATCCCATCTTTTATACACTCATCTACCGCCGCTTTAACCGCATCATCAAGCGAGCCAAGCTCCATCTTATACCTTCTCACCCTAGCCACATACTCAGCATAATCTCTTAAAGTACGGCACTGCTCCATGAGTTCTGAATTTCTTCCGTGATTGACATTCAATACCGTTACCCTCAGCTCAAGTGCAGGATTTTCCACCCTCGTCTCAAATGCATCTGACAGCCTGTACTCTCCCCTGTCATCGATTTCCTTTTCACCGTTATAGAAAACTATGAAATTAGGTGTTGGTATCTTCTGCACTGCCGACGAATACAGTGATTTGGTCTCCACCAGCTTGTTGTACTCCGATGCTATGTAAATCAAATCTCTGAGCGGTATGTTCGGATTGACTGTGGACTGATGCTCATACAGGTAAATTCCCGTGTCAAGCAAAAAAGCCAAGTCGTTCTTCATTCCCATGTAGACCGCATTTTCAAGCGTCACAATCTTCAAGTCATCCGGATTGTCATAATGTTTCCCGGACACTGCATTGTACAGCTCAAGAAGTCTCTCCTTGTCCGAGAAAATCATTCTGAATACCGTGTCCTTATACTTGCGGTTTGCAATAAAATTCACTGCCCTTTCTGACGACGCATTTCCTGTTTCTACTTTTCGTTCACTCTTCATCTAAATACCTCATGTAATTGTGGTACAGAAGATAACATTAGATACAAGTATAGCTAACCACTACGGACAATATCCAGTTATCTCCTGCTAAGTTAATGGGTTCCAAGCATAGACCTCTGAATACTCACCGTGAATTGTGATTAAGAAATATAGAATTCAAGAAATATGCTCTGCATTAAATTTATCATAATGTATCCTGACTGTCAATATCCTCTTTGATACCA
>CAMEEX010000209.1 GCA_945915235.1 uncultured Clostridia bacterium
ACTGTCTTTAACGTCTCAAGGTTCTTGTCAAAGTATCTTACAAGCTCATCACCCGTAACCTCAGCCACAACCTTGCCCGCGTCCTGATTGTCAAGCTTCGTCTTTGTCTGTCCCTCAAATCTAGGCTCAGGATGCTTAACTGCAACAACAGCCGTCATACCGTTTCTCACATCCTGACCCGTGAAGTTGACGTCCTTATCCTTTAATATGCCTAATTCTCTCGCATACTGGTTTATAACCATTGTAAACTTAGTCTTAAAACCCGTGAGGTGTGTACCGCCCTCCTGCGTATATATATTATTGCAGAAACCGAGGATATTCTCCTGAAATGCATCCACAAACTGAACGGCGCACTCGACCTCGATCCCCTCACTCATATGTTTGAAATATATGACATCGTGCAGTGTGTCAAGTCCCTCATTGAGTGCCTTAACATACGCCCTTATTCCGTCAGGCTCATGAAAAACTTCTGATTCCTCCTCGCCATCTCTCTTATTCTCAAAATAGATGGTAAGCCCCGGGTTAAGATATGCCGTCTCATGCAGCCTGCTCTTTACCTGGTCTGCCTTAAAATATGTCTTCTCAAATATCTCATCATCCGGCAGAAAAGTGACTGTGGTTCCCGTGTCGTTCTTCCTGCAGGTTCCTATCTCGGCAAGCGGAGCCATGACATGCCCTCTCTCATAGCGCTGCTTATACACCTTGCCGTCCTGTCTTATCTCCACCTCAAGCCATCTTGACAAAGCATTGACTACAGACGCACCTACTCCGTGGAGACCTCCGGATATCTTGTAAGCGCCATCACCGAACTTGCCGCCAGCATGAAGTATGGTAAATACCACTTCAACGGCAGGTATCCCCGCCTTAGGGTGTATTCCAACCGGAATGCCTCGTCCGTTATCCTTAATCGTAGCAGTTCCGTCCTTGTTGAGCGCAACCCATATTGAATCACAGTAACCGGCAAGATGCTCGTCCACCGCATTGTCCGCAATCTCATAAATAAGGTGATTAAGTCCCTTAGTGGATACGCTTCCTATATACATTCCCGGGCGCTTTCTGACCGCCTCGAGTCCCTCTAAGATTGTAATGCTCCCGGCACCATAATCCTGTTTCTTTTCTGCCATGTTAATCCTCATTTCTAAAAATTAATGTAATTGTTCACAGCCCTGCTCCGAACAGTTACAAATCAATACGTTTTCGTCTAAATCCAAATGTATGTTCGTATTATAGATTAAACCGAACATTTTTTCAAGCCTTTTTTGCCACACCATGGTAAATAACGTGAAGCCGTAATATACCTAAGACATTAAAGAACCATACTATCGCTGCACTAACCAACAATAGTATGGCTCATCTTCTTCAAGTATTTCCTAAAAACTTCTCATACTGCAAAACCATGTTCCAATATTAACACACAAGCCTGTCGTTGTCTACACTCCAAGTATATTTCTTACAGTATCTTCCATCTTGTCACTGTCGCATACTCTGTCATGGAGAACAGGAGCAGTCCTGATATCCTCAATTGCCTGCGGAACAGCTACATTGGCAAGCTTCGACAACTCATCGACAAGTTCAAAATCCGTCAAGCTGTCGTACTTAGTCTTGTCGATTGCGTCCATTACACTTCTTGTGAACTTGAACGGACTGGCTGTAGAAGCGATGACCGTCTTGGTCTTATCGCCTGTCGCAGCAACGTATTTCTTATATACGGATGCTGCCACGGCAGTATGCGTATCGATGACATAGCCCGTGTCCTCGTAGAGCGCCTTTATTGTGTCAGCAGTCTCCTTCTCGCTCGCATAATTTCCGTAGAAATCCTCAAGCTGTGCCTTCATCTCGTCCGTAATCTCATAACGTCCGTTTTCTTTAAGCTGTGCCATAAGCGCGCCGTTCTCTTTAGCTGAGCCTCCTGCAATGCGGTATATAAGTCTCTCGAGGTTGCTTGAGATGAGAATGTCCATCGAAGGTGAACTCGTTAACTTGAACTCCCTGTTTCTGTCATACACGCCCGTCGAGAAGAAATCATATAAAACCTTGTTCTCGTTCGAAGCGCACACAAGCTTCGCAATAGGAAGTCCCATATTCTTAGCGTAAAAGGCGGCAAGGATATTTCCGAAGTTTCCTGTCGGAACGACCACATTAATCTTCTCGCCCTGTGCAATCTCCTCATTTGCAAGAAGCTTGACATAAGAATATACATAATAAACTATCTGTGGGACAAGTCTGCCTATATTAATTGAGTTAGCTGATGAGAACTGATATCCGGCAGCGTCAAGCTCCTTCGCGAGCTCCTTATTGCCGAATATATTCTTAACACCCGTCTGTGCATCATCAAAGTTACCCCTGATTGCAACGACATATGTATTGTCACCCTTCTGTGTGACCATCTGCTTCTCCTGGATAGGGCTCACGCCGTCCTTAGGGTAGAACACGATAATCTTCGTTCCCTTCACTCCTGCAAAGCCTGCGAGCGCAGCCTTACCCGTATCTCCGGATGTCGCCGTGAGAATGACGATGTCGTTCTTGATATCATTCTTCCTCGCCGATGTCGTCATAAGATGCGGAAGAATAGAAAGTGCCATATCCTTGAACGCTATCGTCGCTCCGTGGAACAGCTCAAGATAATATGCGCCGTCAGCCTTCACCAGAGGTGCAATCTCAGCCGTGTCAAACTTAGAATCATATGCATTTGCAATACAGTTCTTTAACTCCTCCTCAGTAAAATCTGTGAAAAAGAGCTTCATTACTTCATAAGCAACCTCGCCGTAGCTCATCTTAGCGAGCTCGTCAAAGCCCTTGTCAAGAGCCGGTATGCTCTCCGGAACAAAAAGACCGCCGTCATCGGCAAGACCCTTTAAAATAGCCTTCGAGGCTGTCACCTTAACACTGTCATCCCTAGTACTTTTATAAAATAATTCCATAGCGTCCTCCAGCAGATTTTGTAATAATATTATTTAAAACAAAAGGCGATAAGCCTAATACTTATCGCCAATTTTATCACACTTTATTTCATTAAACAAGTAAATTCTTTAATAATATCCAAAGAAAACATGTCCATTGTACTCAAACAGGCGTTTAAGGTGAATTGCAAACCAACTCTCCCCTCCCGCTGAAGCACTTGCTGCAAAGAAAAGTGCTCCTTCGGAATAATCTTCTCCGATTAACGCCCTGTCAACTGCCTCATAGGATGTATCCGTAAGCTCCACGGAATAATATCTTCCATCCATCACCGGCTGAAACTGTGCTCCGTTTCCCTGAAAAATAACCTCTGTCACATTGTCAGGAAAATCCTTTGAAAATACTCTGTTGATAACCACGTTCGCAACCAGTATTTTTGCCTTAATGTCCAGCCCTGTCGCTTCCGCCTCAACAATACGCACGAGATTATTGTACTCCTCGTCCGTAAGCGTAATAATCGGATTGATGTAATCGGCACTTACAAGTGCCTCCTCCGATACTGTTTCCTTTGCATTGTCATTCACATCCGCATAGACACATGAGTATTTCAAAATGTTTTCCTGAATATCTATGTTCATGGCAGCCGCATTTATGAGCGCGCTTACTGAACTGTGTATATCCTGCTCTGTGTCATTAATGAGTGATGTGAATACCATATTCTCTTCATCGATGTCATCATCCGTCTCTTCGTCCTGCACGACAGCCTGTCCCGTCCCGGCACGCGTTGAAACGACATTGTTTTTTCCTCCACCTCCATAGCATGTTGAATTCAGGCACACAACCGCAATCACGGCTGAGCCGGACGCGATGATTGCACATCTTCTGTACATGCTCTTGGTAATGGTCTTAAAGAAACCGAAAACACCATTAAAGAGTGAAAAAATATTCTTCATCTTTAAACCTCGCATTTCAAATCAATGTTTTTTCGTTCTTGTTGCAATTATATTTACGAATCCGATTTTGTCAATCAAATCACTTTTTTTTGTGAAAAACGTCTTTTGTAACAATTTTGTAACAATTTTCATTGGCATTATATCCAACTAATTTTTAAAATATGCATTATTTTTGTGTAATATAACACTTGAAATTTTCCCATGCTAAAAAGGCAAATGATATATTCTCGTCTTTTCTCCGAATTTTTTTTCTAAAAGTGGAGGAAAAAGACCTTATTTTTTGATTTTTTAGGTATTTAAGTGGAGGAAGTTCTTGATTTTGAGCGCAAAAATGATGCATCCGCCCGCAGAAATGTAAACTCTTACATTTTTAGGTTCATACAATAAACGGTAGAATTGTTTTTCTTTCAAACTTACATCATCAAAAGTGGAATTCAAATCTTAGAATTGAAAGGAGTCTTGAAAGAATGTATAATTAAAAATCATATAAAAATACGAAAAAGAGGAATAAAATGTCACTC
>CAMEEX010000210.1 GCA_945915235.1 uncultured Clostridia bacterium
ATATGTTGGTCATAAAGAAAAATGAATAATTGCCAACGTTTACTTGACACAAACACCATGTTACTGGGGTTTGACAATAAAAAGGGCATGTGCTAAAATGAAATCATACGCGGAGACTGTTTGGAGGTCTGCGCGTTTTTGGGCTAACGAATTATAAAATATCTATAAACAATAGGAGGAATTAGTATGTCCAGAGAAAAACAATCAATGGATGGAAATACTGCCGCAGCTCATGTAGCCTATGCTTACACAGAAGTAGCAGGAATATATCCTATCACGCCGTCCAGCCCTATGGCGGATATGGTCGACCAGTGGTCAGCAGCGGGAAGAAAGAACATTTTCGGAAATACTGTCAAGGTGACAGAGATGCAGTCCGAGGCAGGTGCAGCAGGAACCGTTCACGGTTCATTAGCGGCAGGTGCGCTCACGACGACATTTACGGCATCGCAGGGTCTTTTACTTATGATACCGAATATGTACAAGATTGCTGCTGAGCAGCTTCCTTGCGTGTTTGATGTGTCAGCCAGAACAGTTGCCACACAAGCACTCAATATTTTCGGCGACCACAGTGATGTGTACGCATGCCGTCAGACAGGTTTTGCGATGCTTGCAGAGTCCAACCCGCAGGAAGTTATGGATTTGAGTCCTGTGGCACATCTTGCAGCCATAGAGGGAAAGGTTCCGTTTATCAATTTCTTTGACGGCTTCAGAACTTCACATGAGATTTCAAAGATTGAGAAGTGGGATTACGCAGACCTCAAGGAAATGTGCAACATGAAGGCTGTTGAGGAGTTCAGGGCACATGCACTCAATCCTGAGCACCCTGCGATGAGAGGCTCACATGAGAACGGCGACGTATTCTTCCAGCACAGAGAGGCATGTAACTCAGTGTACGATGAGCTTCCTGCTGTTGTTGAGAAATATATGAAGAAGGTAAATGACAAGCTCGGAACGAACTATGACCTGTTTAACTACTACGGCGCTGAGGACGCTGACAGAGTTATTATTGCGATGGGTTCCGTATGTGATGTTGCCGAGGAGGTTATAGATTATCTCGATGCTATGGGGCAGAAGGTAGGTCTTGTGAAGGTAAGACTCTATCGTCCATGGTCACCGAAGTCACTCCTCAAGGTTCTTCCAAAGAGCGTGAAGAAGATTGCGGTTCTTGACAGAACGAAGGAGCCGGGCTCACTCGGAGAGCCACTTTATCTTGATGTGGCAGCAACTCTCAGAGAAGCAGGAATGAATGATGTGATTGTAACAGGTGGACGTTACGGACTTGGTTCTAAGGATACGCCGCCTTCATCAATATTTGCAGTATATAAGGAGCTTGAGAAGGACGAGCCTAAGTCAAGATTTACAATAGGTATCGTGGACGATGTGACAAATCTCTCACTTCCTGAGGTTAAGCCTGCACCTATCACCGCAGCTAAGGGTACGGTTGAGTGCAAGTTCTGGGGGCTCGGAGGTGACGGAACTGTCGGTGCGAATAAGAACTCCATCAAGATTATCGGTGACCACACGGACAAGTATGTTCAGGCATATTTCCAGTACGACTCCAAAAAGACCGGAGGTATAACAATCAGCCATCTTCGTTTCGGAGACAAGCCGATAAAGAGTCCTTACTACATCAATCAGGCTGATTTTGTGGCATGTCATAACCCGTCATATGTTACGAAGGGCTACAAGATGGTTCAGGACGTAAAGCCGGGCGGAATTTTCCTCATCAACTGCCAGTGGACGGACGAGGAGCTTAACGAGCATATGCCTGCAGCAGCAAAGCAGTATATTGCCAAGAACAATATCAAGCTCTATACAATCAACGCCATCGACAAAGCTATTGAGATCGGTATGGGAAAGAGAACGAACACAATTCTCCAGTCGGCATTCTTCAGACTTGCGAATGTCATGCCTATTGAGCAGGCTGTACAGTACATGAAGGAGGCAGCAAAGAAGTCCTACAGCAAGAAGGGTGACGCTGTTGTCGAGATGAACTACAAGGCTATTGATGCGGGTGTCGATGCACTCCATGAGGTCAAGGTTCCGGCTGAGTGGGCAGACGCGGTGGCAGAGAACAAGCCTGTTGAGAGAACAGGTCGTCCTGCAACCGTAAAGATGGTAAATGAACTTCTTGACCCTATAGGACTTATGGACGGCGACAGCCTTCCGGTATCCGCATTCAAGGATATCGCAGACGGACAGTTTGAGACAGGCGCTTCCGCATATGAGAAGCGTGGTACGGCGGTAATGGTTCCTGAGTGGAGCCCAGAGGCTTGTATACAGTGTAACAGCTGTGCATTTGTATGTTCACATGCGACAATAAGACCATTTATCTTAAATCAGGCTGAGGTAGATGCAGCACCTGAGAACATCAAGCTCTCCGATGCAAAGCATGCCGCAGCGGACGGAATGAAGTTTACAATGTCGGTATCACCGCTCGACTGTATGGGCTGCGGTGAGTGTGTGACTGTATGTCCTATGGCTGCAAAGGGAGCATTAAAGATGGTTCCTAGAGAGTCACAGGAGGCAGAGCAGCCGGTATTTAATTACCTTGTTGAGAATGTCGGCAAGAAGGAATTGAAGCCTGTATTTACGGACAAGACACCTATCGGCTCACAGTACAACCAGCCGCTCCTCGAGTTCTCGGGAAGCTGTGCAGGCTGTGCGGAGACATCTTATGCAAGACTTATAACACAGCTTTTTGGTGAGCAGATGTATATATCCAATGCGACAGGCTGTTCATCAATCTGGGGAGGTCCGGCAGCTACATCGCCATATACGGTTAACAAGGATTCCAAGAAGGGTCCGGCTTGGGCTAATTCACTGTTCGAGGACAATGCGGAGCACGGCTTTGGTATGTATCTTGGACAGAAGACACTTAGAGAGCAGGCTGTGGAGAAGTTAACTGAGCTTGTGGCTTCGGACGCAGCTACAGATGAGCTTAGAAGCGCAGCAGATAAGTTCCTTGAGACTAAGAATGATACCAAGCTCAACGCACCGGCAGCTCAGAAGCTTATAGCAGAGCTTGAGAAGCTTCCTGCGGACAATGAGCTTGTGCGTGGCATACTTGCAAAGAAGGATTATCTTGCAAAGAAGTCCGTATGGATATTCGGTGGTGATGGCTGGGCTTACGATATAGGCTTTGGCGGTCTTGACCATGTGCTTGCTTCAGGTGAAAATGTCAATGTTATGGTATTTGATACTGAGATGTACTCCAACACAGGCGGACAGGCTTCTAAGGCTTCCAACATCGGTGAGGTGTGCCAGTTCGCCGCAGCAGGTAAAGAGGTTGGAAAGAAATCCCTTGCAGAGATTGCCATGAGCTATGGTTATGTATATGTGGCTCAGATTGCACTCGGAGCTAATCCTGCACAGGCTGTGAAGGTTATAAGTGAGGCTGAGAGCTATAACGGACCGTCGCTTATCATCGGTTATGCACCTTGTGAGCTTCACGGAATTGCAAAGGGCGGCATGAACCATTGTCAGGACGAGATGAAGAAGGCTGTCAAGGCGGGTTACTGGAATCTCTTCTCATTCAACCCTGAGCTTAAGGCAGAGGGTAAGAATCCATTCACACTCACATCCAAGGAGGGTGACGGAAGCTATCAGGAGTTCTTAAACAATGAGGCAAGATATACCAGACTTGTCAAGCCTTTCCCTGAGAGAGCGGAGAAGCTCTTTGCCGAGTCTGAGAAGGCGGCTAAGGAAAGATATGAGCATCTGTTAAAGCTTGTCGAATTATACAAGTAATGCCGAATTAATTAAAGTCTGATTGACATAAGCGTATGCCCGTAGTTATGGGGTGTTTAGTGCGAAAAATAGGCTTGATAGCATATTTTCACACATGCAATTTGTTTCCGCCCGGAAATGAGGATTAATATTTTTTTAATTGAATAAAACAAATGTGTACACCTATAATTATGCAGGGCAGACAGATATATTATTATGTATTTGTCTGCCCTGAAAAAATGTCTTGTTTTGCCGTTTTTTAGTACTTATTTCATAATTGCTAACAGTCCAAAAAGGGGTGTAGAATAATTCCACACAATAGGCTTAGTGTCTCTGTTAGACAGCGAAAGAGAATATAGGGATGTTAATTACAAAGTGATTAAGCAAAGGAGAATGATATATGAAAGAAAGTAAAATGGACAAAAAAGGACTGGGGCTTATGTTTGAGCTCCTAAGTATTGTTCTTGTTCCTGTGATTTTTGTAGGTGTGTTCTGTATATTATCACTGAGAAATGTTGGTAACAGAACAGCGACAAGAGTGATGACGCATGAGCTTAAGGCTATGGAGTATTCTGTGGAAGCAAGTCTCAAACTCAGGGATCAAGGGGATTATTCACTTAAGG
>CAMEEX010000211.1 GCA_945915235.1 uncultured Clostridia bacterium
CCAAGACAGAGCATCGGAACCTTGAGCTTTACATAAATTCCGCAGCAGACACAGCAAAGTGCCTCTGATAGAACCGTCGCAACCGCGCTTCCCATAACGCCGAGCTTCAAGGTCACGACAAAGAGTAAATCCCCCGCCACATTTAAAAAGGCGCTTATGACAAGAAAGTACAGCGGTGTCCTGCTGTCGCCGAGCGCCCTCAGTGTGTTGGCAAGAAAATTATATATAAATGTAAAGATAAGCCCTAAGAATACTACTCTCAAATATGTCGCCGCACTCCATATAATCTCCTCGGGCGAATTGATGAGTCTAAGCACTGGCACAGCCAGAATTATCATAAGCGCCGCAATAAGTATCGAAAAAAGCATGCCTCCTATCAGCGTGGTGCTTATCTGCTTTTCCAGATTTTTCATGTCCTTGGCACCGTAGAGCGTACTCATGAGTATGCCGGCACCCATACACATTCCGCTGATGAAAAGAATAGCCATGTTCATTATCGGACCTGCCGTGCCTACCGCCGCCAGTGCTCCATCGCCGACAAATTTTCCGACTATTATCGAGTCCGTTGCGTTGTACAAAATCTGAAATAGATTTCCAAGTATAAGTGGTATTGCAAATGCTGTCATCTGTGGCATTATTCTGCCTTTTGTCATATCCTTTGCCATAACATAATTCCTCTTTACAGTCCCTTTTTCCCCGAATTAAGCTTCCCCTTTATCTTGTCCATGCTGTCGACGAAGATGAGGATATCCGCCACGACCTTGTACAGTTCAGGCGGTATGGTATCCCCTATCTGAAGTCTCATAAGCGTGTCGGAGAGCTCGCTGTCCTCATATAATGGAACATCGTTCTCCTTCGCAGTCTCAATTATCTTGTCGGCGACATAGCCCTTTCCCGCCGCAACTATGGTCGGCGCCGTCGTTCCCGGCTCGTAGGTCAGCGCTATCGCCTGCCTGTCCTTCAAATCGCCTTTTCCTCTCATGCCTTTTCCCCCGTGGTTTACGCCTTCACATCGAATTTGAAACGTCTTACCTCGCTGACCGGAAGCTCCGGTGCGATCACATCTTTCTCAAACTCAAAGCCCTCTCCCTCATTCTTACCCGTTACACTCACCGACACGTTGTATCCGTCGTCGTTGAGCCGCTTCGTGAGCTGCTCCATGTTCGCGTCCAAAAAGTCGAGAACGCTCTCGTCCTCCACCTTAAAATTGGTCGACACACTGTTTCCCTTGAGCGTCACATATATATCGAGCGCTCCGAGATGCTCCATGTCAAGGTGCAGAAAAGCCTTCACCGTGTTGTCCTCGCCTTCCCTGCCTTTGTTTCTCCTGTAGACATACAGCTCACCCTCACCGTGCTCACCGATGTTTTTTAACGGAACCTGTACCATCGCCATGAACTGGTTCATGTTGTTCAGAAATTCCATGTTGTTGTTCATATGCGATGCCGAATTTGCCAGCGCCGTATTCTGATTGGGCGCCGCATACTCCGAAATCGAATTAAGCTTCTCAAGTGTCTTTGCAAAATGCTCCTTCACCGACTCGCTGTCGGTCGCCTCGGTCAGCTTCATGCTGAAGCTTTCGCGCACCAGCTCATTTAAAAGCTTGGACATTCTGTCGCTCTTTAGAAGCCCGTGAAGCTTGTTCTTTAACAATGGCTCATTTTCAAGCTGCTCCGTAAGCCCTGCAAGCTCATTCAAAAATCTTGCCAGATTGTCTGTCTGCAAAATGCCGTCCGGCAGCTTAATGCTCTTTCCCGTCGCCGCATTGTAATTGTCGAGCATGTTTGTGAGTGTGCTCTTCATATCACTCATCATCTTCTTCTGCACGGTGTCAGCACTGTTCCCGTCCGCGGTCTCAACTGCCGCATTTGAAGTCACTTTGTCTGATGCAGACGCATTTTTTTCATCGGCAAGAAGTCCTACCATATCCGCCAAATCCTTTCCCGAGTTGACGGACTCAAAAAGCTGTTCCCCGAGTGCAGCGATATCCGACTGCATCGCACCGTTGTATTCCTTATAGTTCTGATACGAGCTGAGGTTCTCATCAGTGACTTCAATTCCCATTCTCTTCAGCGCGATGACATCGTTTATATCCGCCTCCTGATGAAGAGACAGCTCCTTGACCATGTCAAGAAGCGCATCTCGCCCTATCGGCATGCCGTTGTGCATAAGCTCGAGCACCATCTCACGGTTTTTGATGGTTGGCGCAATCCCCGCCGCATTCAGCGACCTGTTGACCATCGCGGTCTCAAATGCCGTCTCCTGCATCGTGACCGCCTTCAGCACAATGCTGTCGCCCTTGTTGTCCACAAGGATAAAGTTCGCCCTGTCGCCGATATTGTAGGCTGTGTTGTTCAGCAGATTGGCTGTGAACGACTGTCCGCCATCGAGTGTTATCGTTACCGCATTCCCGCTCACATCCGTGATGTTCGCAGAAAACGTCTCCCCGCTTGCGAGCGAGCGCAGTATGGTGAGCGCCTGGTTGGTCTGCTGCGAGCCGTTCACGGTGACTGTCGGCTGCGAGGTGTGTATATTCGGGTGTACATTAATATTTATCGACGTATTTCCTTTAGCCATCTGACCCATGTTGATGTTCATAACGCACCTCCAAATTATTTTCAATAAAAAAATTGTGGCAAAGCCTTTTATCCCACAGGATATTTTACTACAACCATTAAGTGCCGGTCTATGAAATGCTATGCATTTTCATCGGGTAAAAAATTCTTAATAAATGTTCTTCTATGTATAGGGCATGCACCGTGCTCCTTCAGCGCCTCGATATGCGCCTTGGAACCGTAGCCCTTGTTAGATGCAAAGCCGTACTCCGGGTACATTTTATCGTACTCATACATGAGTCTGTCCCTCGTCACCTTGGCAATTATGCTCGCCGAGGCAATCGACAGACTCTTCGCATCTCCCTTTATAATGGAAATCTGCTTCATGGCAAGCTCCGGAATAATCACCGCATCATTCAAAAGCAAATCCGGCGGCGGCGTAAGCTGTGATACCGCGTCCCTCATAGCCTCATAGTCAGCCTGCAAAATATTAATCTCGTCAATACGCTCAGGCGATGCGATGCCGACACCGACGCTCACCGCCTCCCTCATTATAACATCGTAAAGCTCCTCCCTCTTCTTCTCGGAGAGCTGCTTGGAGTCATTGACATAGAGAAGTCTCGCATCCTTCGGGAGTATGACGGCGGCTGCAACCACAGGTCCCGCGAGCGGTCCGCGCCCAGCCTCGTCTATACCGCATATGTTCGAGAACATGCAGTACTCCTTCTCGAATGTAAGCATATTCTCAACTCGGCTGCGCTCAGCCTCAAGCATATCAAGCTGCTTCTTATATTTTTCCACAAGCTTGATAATTCCCGCCTTGTCGGAGCTGCAGTACTCGGCAATCAATTCCCTTATAGTATTTTCATCGGCACTTTCAAACTTATTTTTAACTGCACTGATTTTTTCTTCCATGATATTCCTCATTTCTGAGCGATTTTTTTACACTATTGTTCATTATTCTGCTGTTCAGGTCTTTCGAGCGATACCCTGCCGAGCTTTCCGCTCCTGAAATCGTCGAAGAGAAGCTTTATCGCCTTCTCCTCGTCAGGCTCGCCACCCTTCTTCATGCACGCTCTCGCAACCGCGATATCCGTGAGCACCTCGTGCGGCTCCTTCGTCTCATCAACACCGTATCTGTCCGCAAGTCTGCCCGGATATGCCCCGCGCATGAACTTTATCAGCTCATAGGACAGCTCCGTCATATTGATAATCTGGTCATTTATCGAGCCGACGAGCGCAAGCCTTATTCCGACCTGCTCATCTGAGAACTTAGGCCAGAGTATACCCGGCGTATCGAGAAGCTCGACATTTTTGTTGAGCCTTATCCACTGCTTTCCCTTCGTAACACCCGGCATATTTCCGGTCTTGGCACAGTTGCGCCCGGCATAGGCATTTATAAAGGTTGACTTACCCACGTTAGGGATACCTACCACCATCGCACGTATTGGTCTGTTTAATATTCCTCTTTTTCTGTCACGCTCAATCTTCTCCTTGCAGGCTTCATTTATGACGCCCTGGATTGACTTGAGTCCGCTGCCGTTCTTCGCATTTATCTTAACCGCATGGATTCCCTTTTCCTTAAAATACTCCACCCACGCGTCATTAACCTTCTCATCGGCAAGGTCGTGCTTATTTAAAAGTATAAGTCTCGCCTTGTTTTTTCCAAGCTCATCTATATCGGGATTGCGGCTGGAAAGCGGAAGTCTCGCGTCCACCAGCTCAATCACTAAATCTATCAGCTTGATATCCTCCTGCATCATTCT
>CAMEEX010000212.1 GCA_945915235.1 uncultured Clostridia bacterium
AAGACCAAGTAAATTTCTCTACTCAGTCTGTTAATAATAACAATATTTAATTATTTTCCCGAAGGGAACAGCAACGAAGTTGCCAAAACTTGTGAAGCTCTGCTACAAGTAATACCCAGTACTTAGTGGCGAAACGCCACTAACTGGGCAATGGTTGCACCCTTGACCGGCTAAGGCGCTTCGCCCTTAACCCGAGCGGAGTCTTTCTCCTGCACCTTGCGTAAGGCTCTGCCTTTACAATCCGCCAGAGGTTGCACCTCTGTACTCTGCTCCAAAGAAATATATCCCTTCTTAATTCTATTTTTGATATAATCATAACGTCTTGAACGATTCGACAAACTGGAAGCTTCACGCGCTTTCAGACTCACCAGAAGCCTGAAAGTTGTCTACTTCTTACAGACAGTATTTGCTATCACGAGCATTATTACAATATCTATTATAACAATAATTAAAAATATTGTAGCAAATGATGCTGGCAATACATTCTCAAAAATCCCCATAACAAACACCAAACCAGTTATAACGGTCATTCCACTTCCGACGACTCTACTAAGTTTCTTAGCATTGTACTTATCCTTTTCTTCCTTACTTGCTGTATTATATCCAGCTATCAAATTTGCACCATGTCCTGTAAGAAGAATAATGCTGAATATAGCTAAGATAATGCCAACTACCCATATAACCCAATCAGGGCCGCTACTTATATCCTTTAATGTCATAACACAATCCTCTCCTCAAATTCCGATTTGTCATTACCTACAGTATACAGTTGCCCCACGCCTACGTCAACAAATGGTCCTTATGTGTTCATTTGTTAGCTAGTCTGTATACTGTATAGAAAAATCTGAATATTTTGTTTCAAAAGACTATTGACAAAACAATATTATATAATGTATAGTATTAAACATCAAATAGTAATGCGCGTGAAATAATATTATCGCGCAAAGCATATACCTTGCGGAAGGAGTGTGATGGCATGGTATTTAACACGGGGGCGGCTCTTTTGGATGCGGTGGTGCTTGCGGCTGTATCAAGAGAAGAGGATGGCACCTATGGCTACAAGATAACTCAGGATGTCAGAAAAGCCATTGAGATTTCGGAATCTACGCTGTATCCGGTTTTGAGGCGTCTGCAGAAGAATGGTTATCTGCAGGCATATGATATGGAGTGCGGCGGACGAAACCGGCGTTATTATAAGATAACGGATATCGGGGAGCAGCAGTTAGAACAGTACAGACAGGAATGGAATAGTTATTCTTCGAAAATATCGGCGATGTTTTCGGGAGAGGAGATAGTATGAATCAACAGGAGTTTATGAGGCGTCTGGAGGAATTGCTGGAGGGCATTTCCCAGGAGGAGCGCAAGGAGGCACTTGATTATTATAGGAATTATTTCGAGGATGCCGGAGTGGAGAATGAGCAGAAGGTTATCCGGGAACTGGAATCTCCGGAGAAGCTGGCAGAATCCATTAAAGAGGGATTACAGGAGAATGTGACTGCCGTTGCAGAAGCGCAACAGACAGACAGTGAGAGTATGGGTGAATCAGAGACGGCAGGAGATTATTCGTATGCTGCCACACCAAAAGAAGCAGCTAAGCCGGCAAATGACAATACGGCACTGATTGTGACATTGGTAGTAGTGGCGGTTGTCACCAGTCCGATTTGGATTGGATTTATCGGAAGTATCTGCGGCATCTGTATCGGAATACTTGCTGCGTTGTTTGGGCTTGCACTTGGTGGAGTTGTCGGCGGTTTTGCATGTATCGGAGTCGGGATTACCTTTTTTGTTGTTGCAGATGTATCAAGCGGACTTTTCGTGCTGGGAATCAGCGGTATGCTGCTTGCAGTGGGAATCTTGTCCCTGCTGCTTTTGGTATTGGTCTGTGGCAAACTGATTCCGTGGATGATAAGGGGAATTGTTTCCTTGATTGGGAAACTGTTTCATAAGGAGAGAAAGGAGCAGAGAGCATGAAAAAATTTGCAAAGGTATGCCTGATACTTGCGGGCGCGGCAGCCGGAATCGGCGTGATTCTATGTGTAGTGGGTGTATCAATGGGGGCGAATGTGAAACCGGACACCATGATGAAGAATTTGATTGGATGGTCAAGGGTGACCTCTGCAGAGGCAGAGGAGTGGGAGGATGCAAAAGAGATAGAGTCGGAGCTTTTGGTACAGGGCGGCGGCAATTACGATATTTCAAAGGAGCATACACAGGAAATTGAGAATCTGGAGATTGACCTTAAGGCAGGCTCCCTTGTTATAAAGGAGAGCAGAGACGAACAGATTCATATTACCGTGAATTCCGTAAAGGGCGAGGTCAAGGTGGACGCGTCGGGCAAAACACTGTTCCTTTCGGATAAGACGGGCACCGGATCGTTCTGGAGCGGTTGGCTTCATTCCGGCAGGGGAGGAATAGAGATGACGCTTTCCCTTCCCGCAGACAAAGTATTTAATAAGATTTCCGTTGAGGTGGCTGCAGGAAAGGCAGATTTGGAGCAGTATACATTGGAGGCTGACAGCGTGAAACTGAATATTGATGCCGGAGAGCTTAAGGCAGACGGGCTTAAGGCAAGGGAAATGCTTAAGGCAGATGTAGGAACCGGTGAGCTGGATATCGCCAGTCTGGATGCGTATCAGGTAGACTTGGACTGCGGAATCGGTGAACTGAATTTACAGGGAACGGTTGCGGGCAACCTCACGGCAGACTGTGGTGTCGGTGAAATGAATATCACGCTTTCGGACGAGGAGAGCAGCTTTGACTATGTCATTGACTGCGGAATCGGCGAGGTCAACATTGCAGGAAATTCTTATTCTTCGATGGGTGTCAGCAGAAGATTGGATAATGGAGCCGAAAAAAAGATGGAATTGGATTGCGGTGTGGGTTCCATTCGTGTACAATATAGGTAACAGAAAAAAGGAGTGTATTACCTATGGAACAGCCGCCACGGCAACGGATTCATCTGATACCATTTGACAAAATAGCGGGCTTTGATGTAAGACCCGGATTCTATGATATTAACGGAGCGACGGCGATTCCCGGCGGGGTGAATTTTACCATTCATTCCCGCCAGGCGACGTCGTGCGAGCTGCTTCTGTTTCATCGCATGGAACAGGAGCCTTTTGCTGTCTTAAAATTTCCGGAGCATTACCGCATCGGTAATGTATATTCCATGATTGTGTTCCAATTGAATATTGAGGAATTTGAGTATGCGTATCGTCTGGACGGCCCGTATGAGCCGCAAAAGGGGATTATTTTTAATAAGAACAAGTATCTGCTTGACCCATATGCAAAGGCAGTGACGGGGCAGAGCGTATGGGGAAGAAAACCGCTTGATACGTGCTATAAGGCGCGGGTGGTAAGGGACGACTTTGACTGGGGCGATTTGAGAGAGCTTCGGACTCCGATGGAGGATTTGGTGATTTATGAGCTGCATGTTCGCGGTTACACGATGCTGGACGGAAGTATCACAACGGTGCCGGGAACATTTGCGGCGCTGCGGGAGAAGATACCGTATCTAAAGGAGCTGGGAGTCAATGCCGTTGAGCTGATGCCGATTTTTGAATTTGACGAGGTCAAGGACAGAAGAGAGTATCAGGGCAAGGAGCTGCTGGATTACTGGGGGTATAACACGGTGAGCTTTTTTGCGCCGAACACCAGCTACTCGGCAGGTGTGGAGTACAACCGCGAGGGAAATGAGTTAAAGCAGTTGATAAAGTCCTTCAATGAAAATGGAATCGAGGTCATTTTGGATGTTGTGTTCAACCACACGGCGGAGGGAAATGAGAACGGGCCGTTCTTTTCGTTTAAGGGAATTGACAATAATATTTACTACATGCTGACACCGGAGGGCTATTACTATAATTACAGCGGCTGCGGCAACACGTTACACTGCAATCATCCGATTGTCCAGCAGATGATCCTGGAATGTCTGCGCTATTGGGTGACGGTGTACCGTGTGAACGGGTTCCGTTTCGACCTCGCATCGATTCTGGGGCGCAATGAGGACGGAACGCCCATGAGCAAACCGCCGTTGCTGCAAAGCCTTGCATTTGACCCGATTCTGGGAAATGTCAAGCTGATTGCGGAGGCGTGGGATGCAGGCGGGCTCTATCAGGTGGGCAGTTTTCCGTCATGGGACCGCTTTGCGGAGTGGAACGGAAAATACCGTGACGATCTGAGAAGTTTCTTAAAAGGGGATGACGGATATGCACAGGCTGCGGCAACCAGAATTACCGGTTCGGGTGATTTGTATGAGAACAGAGCCCAGGGACACAATGCCTCTGTGAATTTTCTGACGTGTCACGACGGATTC
>CAMEEX010000213.1 GCA_945915235.1 uncultured Clostridia bacterium
GAGATTGACGGTTCCACCATCTACCATAAGACTGAATACCGCGAAAGACGCAATCACTATGCTATATACTCAGTGAACCACCCTATCGACGGATTTGACACAATCCGCGATGAATTTTTAGGTGCATACCGCGGCGCACATGAACCTGAAGTTGTCGAGCAGGGACATTCCAAGAACTCCGTTGCGAGCGGCTGGTCACCTATCGCCTCACAGCAGATTAATCTCACACTTGAACCGGGCGAGAGCGAGTCACTCATATATGTGCTCGGTTACATTGAGAACCCTCAGGGCGAAAAGTGGGAGGCTCCTAATGTAGTAAATAAGACACGCGCAAAGGAAATGCTCGCGCGCTACGCAACAGACGAGCTCTTCAACGAGGCCTTCTCAGACCTCACAGAGTACTGGAGCAACCTCCTCGCAAAGTACGAGGTAAGATCAGACAATCCTGAGGTCAACCGAATGGTCAACATCTGGAACCAGTATCAGTGTATGGTAACTTTCAATATGAGCCGTTCAGCCTCCTATTATGAGTCGGGTATCGGCCGCGGCATGGGCTTTAGAGACTCCTGCCAGGATCTCCTCGGCTTCGTGCATCTCATTCCTGACCGCGCAAGGGAGAGAATCATCGACATCGCCTCGACACAGTTTGAGGACGGAAGTGCATACCATCAGTATCAGCCGCTCACAAAAAAGGGCAACTCCGATATCGGAAGCGGCTTTAACGATGACCCGCTCTGGCTCATCGCAGGCACGAGCGCCTATGTCCGCGAGACGGGCGACACCTCCATTCTCGACGATATGGTGCCGTTTGACAATGACGAGAGCAAGGCACAGCCTCTTATGGAGCACCTCAGACGCTCCTTCGATTACATTGTAAATCACAAGGGACCTCACGACCTCCCTCTTATCGGCCGTGCCGACTGGAACGACTGCCTCAACCTCAACTGCTTCTCGGAGCACCCGGGTGAGTCCTTCCAGACCTTCGGACCTTCAGAGGGACCTGTCGCAGAATCCGTATTCATCGCCGGAATGTTTGTAAAATACGGAAAGGAATATGCAGATCTCTGTTCGTTAAAGGGCGACGATGCCGAGGCAGCGCGCGCACTCAAGGAAGTAGATACCATGTACGATGCCGTACTAAAGAGCGGCTGGGACGGAGACTGGTTCCTGCGTGCATACGACGCATACAGCCACAAGGTCGGCTCCAAGGAATGTGAGGAGGGACAGATATACATTGAGCCACAGGGTTTCTGCGTGCTCGCAGGCATAGGTGTCAAGGAAGGGCTTGCAAAGAAAGCGCTCGACTCCGTCAAGGAAAGACTCGACACCAAGTACGGCGTGATGATACTCCAGCCTGCCTACACAAGGTATCATCTCGAACTCGGAGAAATCTCCTCCTACCCGCCAGGGTACAAGGAGAACGCAGGTATCTTCTGCCACAACAATCCTTGGGTTTCCATCGCCGAGACCGTTATCGGCAGAGGCGGCAGAGCCTTTGAGATTTACAAAAAGACCTGCCCTGCTTACATCGAGAATATCAGCGAGATACACCGCACCGAGCCTTATGTATATTCACAGATGGTTGCCGGAGCTGACGCTAAGTTCCACGGCGAGGCAAAGAACAGCTGGCTCACCGGAACAGCCGCATGGACATTTGTAAATATTTCCCAGTACATACTCGGTGTATACCCTACACATCAGGGACTCAGCATCAACCCATGTGTCCCTGAGGGCTTCGGTGACTTCACAATAACAAGAAAGTTCCGTGAGGGCACATACCACATTACAGTCAAGAACCCTTCCAACGTCGAGAAGGGCGTAAAGAGCCTGACTGTCAACGGAAAGTCTGTTAATGGATGTGTAATACCATATGTAAAGGGACAGACAGAATACAATGTTGAAGTAGTTATGGGATAATTTTTCCGCACTATACCTCTGCTATTTCAAACAATCAATATCAAAGCCACAGACGGGGACTCATATGTGTCTGTCTGTGGCTTTAACACTTGAAAAAGTATCTGAAAGCTATTATAATCTATACATACGATGTTGTGGTCAAATAATATTTTCTGCAATCCTCAAACATTCGAAATACACTCAGGAAGGAAGTATATAATATGCGTTTAGTTACCCGTTCCGATTTTGACGGACTTGCCTGCGGCGCACTTTTAAAGGAAGCAGGTATCATTGATTCATGGAAATTCGCCCATCCGAAGGATTTACAGGACGGTCTTGTACCTGTTAACGAGAATGACTGTCTTGCCAATGTTCCATTTGTAGATGGCTGTGGTCTGTGGTTTGATCATCATTCAAGCGAGCACGAGCGCAATGAGCTCAAGGGAAAATATAAGGGAGAGAGCCGTATCACTCCTTCATGTGCACGAATTATATATGAATATTATGGTGGCAGGGAGCGTTTCCCACAGTTTGACGATATGATGGAAGCTGTCGACAAGGTAGATTCCGGAAACCTCACCATTGATGAGGTTATGAACCCTAAGGGCTGGATACTTATAGGTTTCCTCATGGATCCAAGAACAGGTCTCGGTCGTTTCCGTCAGTTCACCATCTCCAACTACCAGCTCATGGAGAAGCTCATGGACGCATGCCGCACCATGACAACTGAGGAGATTCTCGCTCTCCCTGACGTACAGGAAAGAATTGAAGTGTACAATGAGCAGACAGAGAAGTTCAAGGAGATGGTTAAGAAGTACACCCGCACCGAGGGCAATGTCATCATCACAGACCTTCGCGGTGTTGACCCTATCTATACAGGAAACCGTTTTATGATTTACAGCATGTACCCTGAGCAGAACATCTCAGCATGGATTGTAAGTGGACGCGGTGGTGCCGGCTGTTCTGCTGCCGTAGGCTACAGCATCTTAAACCGCACCTGCAGCATCAATGTCGGAAGCCTTATGCTCAAGTATAACGGCGGCGGCCACAAGGCTGTCGGAACCTGCCAGTTTTCCGACGAGAACATGGCAACCGAGCTTCCTAAGATGCTTGACGAGCTCTGCACACTCGCTAATGCTTGATATAATGCAATCACATAATATACAGCAAGCATAATAAAAATGCTGTCTCTGAGGTTTATAATATAATTTGCAAACCATTCAGATGACAGCATTTTTTATTGTTCTTTAAAACGCTTTTATTTTATTTTATTTTCTTTCCGTCTAACACCGCCTCAACTAAGTCGTCCCCCTGATATACCAGTTTCAGCGAGAAAAACGGGACATTCTCAGCAAGCAGCCTCAGAAAAATCCTGTCGCCCTCCCAGAGATTCAGCTTTCCTACATTGGATTTTTTGACCCACTCGAGTACACCCTCGTTGCACTCTCTCATGGAACCGTCCGGCTCCTCCACACTTCCCTCGAAACCGTCTGCCGTGTACAAGCTCATATATTCGGCAGGGTCGTCCTCGAATATGAAGGTTACAATTCCCCTATATCTGTACGAGGTGAGTCTAAGCCCCGTCTCCTCGTACACCTCGCGGAGCAGACACTCCTCCGGGCTCTCTCTGTTCTCGAAATGCCCTCCGACACCAATCCATTTATCCTTGTTCACATCGTTCTTCTTTGAGACGCGGTGAAGCATGAGATATGCGTCGCCCTTCTCTATGTAACACAATGTGGTGAGCGGTGATTTTGACATGCGTGACCTCTTTTCTTACAATGTGTATATATTTTATTTATTAATAACTGACGTTGTACAAGTTTACTATATTACCGCTGGGCACGCTTGCGCTACATTGCACCTCGTAACGGCGCATAGGCGGCTAAACTACAGCCGCCAAACGCCGACGGTTGCAAAGTACCCAGCTTGCAATATAGTAAACTTGTACAACTGTTTCGTTTCAATATTAAATATTGCCTAAAAGTTTATACCAACAACGCCTCATTCCCCTCCTTACATGTAATATGCCTCTCGCCCTTATGCGCCCCGAACGGTATCTTCACCGTCATATCTATATCCGAATAGGCGTGGAGCACGGCGGTATTGAGGTCTCCGTTCTGCCAGCTTAGGTCTATGGAGGCGTTTCCTACTACGCGGACGCCGCGTATGTGTCCGTTTTTCCATTGGGACGGAAGAGCGGGGAGGAGAACTATTCTGTCCTCGTTGCTCTGCACGAGCATCTCGGCGATGGCTGCGGTCGCGCCGAAGTTGCCGTCAATCTGGAACGGCGGGTGTTTGTCAAAGAGGTTCGGGTAGGTTGACGAGGTAAACAGCTTACACAGGTTATCATATGCGGCATCGCCGTCCCACAGCTTGGCATAGTGATTTATTATCCACGCCCTG
>CAMEEX010000214.1 GCA_945915235.1 uncultured Clostridia bacterium
GGCATAGTTCTGAAAAACCATCGCCGTCTTTCTTCTCAACTCGATAACCTGTGACTTTGAATGTTTTTTTGCGTCCACCTCAAAGCCGCTCACCGATATCGTTCCCTCATCAGCCGCATCGAGAAAATTTATCGTTCTTAAGAGTGTTGTCTTTCCCGAACCCGACGGTCCGAGAATTACCACAACTTCTCCTTTTCCTATGCTCATGTTCACGCCCTTCAATATGTGATTGCTGCCGAAGGACTTCTGTATATTTTTAAGTTCAACCATCTCCGCCATAGTGCCGACCTCCTTTTTATTAAACAGATTTCTGAAAGTTTATTTTTATCAAACATGTTACTGAAAAATTCTTTCTTGTGCTCAATCAAACACAGTATTTTGTCTGCACCGTCAGGCCGCCACTGCCCTGAATTTCTTCAGATTATTCTCCACAGCCCTGAATATCTTATTGAAGATAAAGCTGATAAGCTCATAGATAATCGTGGTCATTATGTACGCCTCAATGAAGTTGAGTGCCGGCATAGCAAGAAGATTTGCTGTAGCCGTAATCTCGTATACACCGACGTAGTAGGCAAGCGAGGTTCCCTTCACAAGCCCTAAGAAAAGTCCGCTCAGGTTAGGAAGTGCTATCGTCATCGCCTGAGGAAGGACAATCCTTGCAAGTGCCTGTGTCTTTGTCATTCCCACGCTGTAGGCTGCCTCCATCTGACCCTCATCGACCGCTGCGAGCGATGAACGGAATATCTCAGATGCATACGCCGACTGCTCAAGCACCAGAGCTATAATGGCATAAGCAACTGCAGGCACCGCATCGACATTTATCTCCCTGCCAATGCTTACACCATAGCTGTAGATGATATTCGGAAGTGCATAGTAAGATATGTACAAAAGAATGATCATCGGCACACCGCGCAGGAACGATACATACACCGCAAATATCTGCGAGAGCACCGGAACCTTATTTTTTCTAATAAGAGCAATTCCAAGTCCGAGCAGCCAGCCGATAACCGCCGAAGCAAACGCCATGAGAAGCGTTATCGGTATGGCGCCGAGAAGCTTTGGGATTGACTCTGCAATAAATCTGAAATTAATAATCATACGCTGTTCCCCATTTCCCGTTATTTTTTAGCTTGCCGCCTGTTTTCTGCCCTTGGTATACATTTTCTCAACAAGCTTTGTAAGCTTCTCAAGGATAAAACACACCGCCCAGAATATAAGCCCTGTCGCAATATAAATTTCCAGTCTGTTGGTTCCGTAGCTCGCCGAGCTTAGCGACCTCGCCCTTCCGAGAATGTCTATAACACCGATTGTGAAGGCAAGTGAGGTCTCCTTAAAAAGCATTATGATGTTGTTTCCGAGCGTCGGAATGGCAACGCCTAAAGCCTGCGGAAAAACAATCCTTCTGAATGCCGTAAACGGCTTCATTCCCACGCTGTAGGCTGCCTCCCTCTGTCCCTTGTTCACCGAAAGGTAAGCCGCTCTCATCATCTCAGCCATGTTTGCCGATGTGCTTAGTGCAAGACACGCCACAATGTAGGTGGTCTTGCTTATACCGCTCATGTTGACCCCGAGTGCATTCATAAGCTGCGGAAGTCCAAGATAAAGCAAAAATATAAGGACAAGTGTCGGAATACCGCGCATGAAGGATATCCACCCCTTCGCCACCGCCCCTGCCACTTTATTTTTGCTCAGTGCGCCGACCGCAACCAGCGCACCGATTATCAAAGAGAATAGCAGTGACAGAAGAAGTATCTCTATGGTCAGTGGAAAAGCCTTCATAACCTTTGGGATATAGCTCGGTATTGACGCCCAGTCATATTTATGTCCCATAATTCTCCACTCCTTTCAACTGCTTACTTTGCTGTGATTGAAACCATATCCGCATAGAGTCCGAATACATCCTCGCCGTACCACTTTTCGGAAATCTTAGAGAGGGTTCCGTCTGCAATCATTTCCTTTAAAACAGCATCTATATCATCACATAACTGCTGTTCCGTCTTAGGAAACATAAGGTAGGTATCCTCGCACATAACAACGTCCGTAAGTGTAAGATTGTCAATTCCAAGCTCAGGAACGACGCTGTCGAAGGTTGCCTTGTAGGTGAGTGATGCATCGACCTGCCCGTTTGAAACCTTCAAAAATGTATCCGCTGTGGACTGGTCTGATACTGCAATAATGTCAAGCTCCTGTCCCGGGTGCTCATCGTTGTACGCCATAAGCATCTGATACTCGTAGGCGCTTGGGTTCTGCTCCATCGTTTTTCCTGCCATATCAGCCATGCTTGTTATTCCCGAGTCCGTTCTCACCGCAAGGCTCATAGGTGACAGGCAGTAATACTGGCTTGGGAAAAGATACTTCTCTTTTCTCACATCTGACTGCACGAGCTGATGTGAAAGAAAATTGATTGAACCTGAGTCGATTGATACTATAAGAGTCGCAAAGTCCATTGCCTGAATTTCAAATTCATACTGTGGAAGTCTCGCATCGAGTTCATTGAGAACATCGATATCGTAGCCTACCGAATTTCCGTTTTCATCGAGATAACAGAAAGGGGCAGCTCCGTTACCTGTGCCAACCACGATATGTCTCACTCCGTCTGCCGAGGTTCCCGAGGCTTCCTTCTTGCTGCATGCCGTAGACCCCATCACCATAATTCCCGCAAGTACAACACAGCCTAATCTCTTTAACATATTCCTTCTCATACACAGTCCTCCTTCTTTTTCTCTTCTACATTTTCTTTTTCCCTCACAAAACAAAATATCCGATTATACGAAAAAGGCGCTTATCCTGACCGGATAAACGCCTTCGTTTATGTGTTCGTATTTTGTTTTGTTGTGGCTTATTATACAACTTCAAAATCAAAAGTCAATTCGTTTTCAGAAAATATAAAAATTTTGTAAAGTATGTAGAAATTCTTATTTTAATGAAGAGATTTTTGTGTACACTGACGATGCTTTTTAATCAGAACTTAAAATAAATAAATGGATTGTAGGTTTCGCTTATTATTCTTAATATACACAAAGCGAGCAGCCCGAACATGACAAACATGTCGAGCGCCATGAACCACGTTCTTTTCCTCACCCGGTCGTACACCCCGGCGAGCGCCCTCGAGACAAAGCCTATTCCGGCAAGTGCGGCTGCGAATGCGATTATAAGCTCCATCGACAGAAAGCCGAGGCACTGGTACACGCCCGAGCCCGCCGCTGCCACGCCTGCACTCCCGTTATATCTGCCGAACATCGCAGCTATGTACTTTCCCGCATACACGATATTGTCCGACCGAAACAGCACCCAGCCCAATATCACCATCAGCATGGTGTACACCCAGTTAATGGGCTTGACCGGATTTCTGCCAAGCAGCTTTCCGAGAAAAAGCCTCTCGATAATCTGTAACAGCGCATACATCAGTCCCCACGCAAGGAACGTGAAATTGGCTCCGTGCCATATTCCCGTGAGCAGAAACACGATGAACACATTTCTGTAGGTTTTTCCATTGCCTTCCCTGCTGCCGCCGAGCGGAAAATACACATATTCCTTGAACCACGACGACAACGAGACATGCCATCTGCGCCAGAACTCCTGCACCGAAAGCGATGTATATGGATAGTTGAAATTTTCCTTAAATCTGAACCCGAACATTCTTCCGAGCCCTATCGCCATGTCCGAGTATCCCGAGAAATCATAGTAAATCTGTATCGTGTACGAGAGCGCCCCCAGCCACGCAGTAAGGCTTCCAATCGTCTCAGGCTCCATAGCCCAGACTGCGTCCGCCGTCAGCGCAAACGTGTTAGCGAGCAGCACCTTCTTTGCAAGCCCGCATATAAAACGCCTCTGCCCCGACGCGAAGAGCGGCGCGCTCTCCATTCTCGCATCAATCTGCCTTGCCACATCGCTGTACTTGACAATCGGTCCGGCGATAAGCTGGGGAAAGAAAGCTACATACAGCGCAAATTTTAAGATATTTTTCTGAACCTGCGCCTTTCCCGTGTACACGTCGATGACGTATGACATCGCCTGAAAAGTGAAAAAGGATATTCCTATCGGAAGCACAATCTCCTTAACTCCAAGCGCTCCCGTCCCCTGCATGGAGAACATTGACCCAAACGCCTGTCCGAAGCCCATGGCTCCCGAGAACATTCCAATCACGTTCTCGAGCACCACCACAAGCATATTAAAATACTTAAACACAAAGAGCATCGCAAGATTTAACACTATTGCGAACACCAGTATGCCCTTGGCGCGCCGCTTTTCCAGCAGCCGCCCCGCCGTG
>CAMEEX010000215.1 GCA_945915235.1 uncultured Clostridia bacterium
CGCCGACCAGGCTGCCAAGCTTGCGAAGATGAATGAGGAGAACTAAAAACCTTATTTTACGGGGCTTTTGAGGTATAGCTGTAATTTTATAATAATCAAAAAAGGAGGTTCGTTTTTCAACTAGATTAACGGACTTCTTTTTTTAATAAATGAAACGGGTTGCAAAAGGATATAATTATGGTATAATTAAACCATAAATAAGGAGGTGTAGATTATGCCACAAATAATTCCAATTAAAGACTTAAAGAATACGTCAGAGATTTCTGATATGTGTCACAAGGCAGGAGAGCCAATCTATATAACGAAAAATGGCTATGGTGATATGGTTATTATGAGCATGGAGATTTATGAGGCGACAATGAGGCAAATTGCCATGTATAGAGATATTGAAATATCTGAAAAGCAGATAGAAGCAGGACAGGTAAAAGATGCCAGAGCAGCACTTAGGAAAACGAGGGCAAAGTATGGCTTATAAGTTAAATGTTACAGAACATGCCGATGAGTTGCTTGATAATCTTGTGTATCATTTGATTTATCGTCTTGAAAATGAACAGGCAGCAAAACATTTGTTGGACAGTATAGATGTTATATATGATAGGCTGGAGATAAATCCATACCAGTTTGCACAGTGCCGGGATGCGTATCTTGCCGGGAAAGGATATCGTGAAGCAGTAGTACCACAGATGAATTATATTATCATTTTTGATGTGAGGGAAGATGTTGTAAATGTAGTCGGTATTTTTCATCAGTTAGAAAATTATCAAAGTAAATTGTAGAAGTATAAGACTTTTGATATTATTTGGTTGGTATATGCCTACAGCATGAGAACAGGCTGCCAAGCTTGCGAAGATGAATGAGAATTAAACCCAACGAAGGGAGCTGCAGGGCTCCCTTTTTAGGTAACGTGTGGGAAAAGTTTGAAAGTGAAACATTCAAACTACTTATTGGTGGCAGTACTGCAAGCAATGCTTGCAGTATGCAGGGGGAAAATTATGAAGAAAAAGATATGGGATATTGCAAGGAATATTTTTAGGGTGGTGATAACGCTTGCGGTGGGTTTTTTGATATGTCTGCTGATTCAGCATTTTCTGGACAATGATTTCCTCATTCCGTCCGTGCTGGTGCTGTGCGTGTTCCTCATCGCCATATATACGGACGGCTATGTGTACGGTACGCTGGGAGCGATAATCAGCGTCGTCATACTGAATTTTGCGTTCACGTTTCCGTATTTCAGAATTAATCTGACGATGCCGGAAAATGTCGTGTCGGTAATTATTATGCTTGCGATTACACTTGTTACATGTTATCTTACAAGTAAAATCAGATATCAGGAACAGATAAAATCGGAGAGTGAGAAGGAGAAGATGCGAGCCAACCTTCTGAGGGCGGTATCGCATGACCTTAGGACACCGCTCACGACGATATACGGCGCGAGCTCCGCACTGCTTGAAAATGGGAATGAGTTCTCGGAGGAACAGAAAAGGAAGCTGCTTAGCGGGATAAAGGAGGATTCACAATGGCTGTGCAGGATGGTTGAAAATCTGCTCTCGGTGACCAGACTCGATGGTGACAATGTGAAAATTGTCAAGACACCGATACCGCTCGACGAGCTTATCGATGCGGTGCTCGTGAAGTTTCACAAGCATTATCCGGGAGTTGAGGTCGAGGTTTCCATTCCTGATGAACTGGTGATGATTCCGATGGACCCGATTCTTATGGAGCAGGTTGTGATGAATATTCTTGAGAATGCTGTTATTCATGCCGATGGAATGAAAAATCTTCGGCTTGAGGTGCACACGGATAAAGGCAAGGCTGTTTTTGAGATTAAGGACGACGGCTGCGGTATACACGAGGATATTTTAGACCATATTTTTACGGGCGGTTACGCAAGGCAGAGCGAGGTCGCCGACGGAAGAAAGGGAAATGCCGGGATAGGGCTCTCGGTGTGCGCCACGATTATCAAGGCACACGGCGGTGTGATTACGGCAAGAAATCTGGAAGAGGGAGGCGCCTGCTTTACGCTTGCGCTGGATTTGGAGGACGACAATGAAAAGCAACAGATATAAGATACTGGTGGTTGAGGACGAGCCTAATATAAATGAATTTGTGTGCACGCTGCTCGAGGCGGGCGGATATCAGGTAGTGCCTGCTCTGTCGGGCAGCAGCGCGATGCTTCTGTACAACTCGCACAGACCGGATTTGATAATTCTTGACCTTGGACTTCCGGATATGGATGGTCTCAATGTATTGAGATATGTGAGGGAATCGTCACTGACACCTATAATTGTTCTTTCCGCGAGGGACGGTGAGATGGACAAGGTTGAAGCACTTAATATGGGTGCTAATGATTATGTCACGAAGCCCTTCGGCTCAGAAGAATTTCTTGCAAGAGTGCGTACGGCACTCAGAGTGGCTTCGCATCGCTCCGAGAATGGAATGTTTCCGGGAGGAAGATTTGAAACTGATGGTCTTGTTATCGACTATGATGCGAGAAGTGTCAGTGTCGACGGGCAGCAGATAAAGCTTACACAGACCGAGTACAACATAGTGGCGCTTCTGTCTGAGCATGTCGGCAAGATGCTCACCTATGATTTTATCATACATGAGATATGGGGCTACAATGATACCGGAAGCATCAAAAAGCTTCAGGTGAACATGGCAAATATCAGAAGAAAGCTCGGCGATAAGCCGGGAAAGAAGAATTACATAGTCAATGAACTTGGCGTGGGGTATAGAATGTAGTGTGAAGATGGCATTTAAACCGGAAAATATGCTGAGATTGGATTTTAAATATATAATTCTAATGAAAATATAAATATATAGAGATGTTTAGGAGCAGTTTAGGAAATGTTAAAGAGATTTACCAAATATGTATCACAGAATATGCTTGGTATGCTGGGAATGTCGTTCTACATACTTGCCGACACCTTCTTTATCTCCAAGGCGGTTGGGGCGGACGGAATAACAGCGCTCAATCTGGTGCTGCCGCTGTACAACCTTATATTCGCCATCGGTGCCATGATAGGAGTCGGCTCGGCGATAAGGTATGTTGTGGCTAAGAATAAGAATGATAAGTCCGCGGACGGGTATTTTTTTCATGCCATCGCATGGGCGGTTATCATAAGCAGTATATTCATACTGGCGGGTGCGTTCATACCGGATAAGATCATAGCCCTTCTCGGCGGCGACGAGACGATAGTTGCCACGGGAAAAAATTACACGAGAATATTTATGATGTTTGCGCCGTTTTTCATGTGCAACCACATCTGCAACGCCTTTGTGCGAAACGACGGAAATCCTTCGATAGCCATGGCGGCAACCTTGTTCAGCAGCCTTTTCAATGTGGTGTTCGACTATGTGCTCATGTTCCCGCTGGGACTTTCGATGAGCGGTGCGGCACTTGCGACGGCGCTGTCGCCTCTTGTGGGTGTGCTAATCTGCTGTAGTCATTTCAGGTCGAAAAAATGCAGCATATCATTTAAACCGATAGGGCTCTCGGTGAAGAGGCTCATAAGCTCCTGCCAGGTAGGTGTGTCGGCGTTTGTCGGGGAGATATCCTCGGGTGTCATAACAGTAGCGTTCAACATGATAATACTTGGCATTGCCGGAAATGTCGGAGTGGCGGCTTACGGTGTCGTGGCGAATATCTCGCTTGTCGCTGTCGCACTCTTTAACGGAATAGCGCAGGGCTCACAGCCTCTTGTGAGTGAAAGCTATGGCAAGGGAAATACAAAGGACGTAAAATATGTCGTCGGGCTTGCAATAAAGACGGCGCTTGTGCTCGCGGTAATAATAATTGCCGCAATCTATATATGGTCTGACCCTATCGCCTCGATATTTAACAGCGAGAAAAATATGGAGCTTGCGGCTTACGCGAGAGAGGGAATAAGACTGTACTTCCTCGGATTTCTGTTTGCCGGCGTCAACATTGTCGGAACATCGGCGCTCAGTGCCGTCGAGGCGGTCAGATGGGCATTTGCGGCTTCAATTATGAGGGGCTTTGTGGCAATTCTCATCTTTGCGTTTGCGCTGTCGGCTATGTTTGGAATGACGGGAGTGTGGCTTGCGTTCCCGGCGGCGGAGCTTGTGACGATGGGGCTGAGCATTGTGGGGCTGAAAAAGAGCATTAAGTAAGAACATGTTTTAAACGGACATAGAGAGCTTTTTTAAAAATAAGTTTTACAGATTATGTAAAACAAGTTGACATTATTCAGGAGAAAACAGGGTATGAAAGAGAACATTAAAGAGAATAAGAT
>CAMEEX010000216.1 GCA_945915235.1 uncultured Clostridia bacterium
GCGGCGGCGAGGGCACAGGGATTTGAGAACATACGCTTTGTCGAGAGTCTGAAGGAAGCTGTCGAAGTATGCCATGAGGATGCGAAGGATGGTCAGATAGTGCTTCTCTCGCCTGCGTGTGCGAGCTGGGATATGTTTAAGAGCTATGAGGAGCGCGGAAAATTATTCAAGCAGTATGTAAATGAATTGTAGAGCATGGAGGAATGCCGATGGCAAAGCATCGAGGAAAAACCAAATATTTTGATTATTCTTTACTAGTGATAATACTGTTCTTGGTGTGCTTTGGACTGGTGATGGTGTACTCAACCAGTTATTACAGCGGAATGAAGCTAAAGAATCCTGATCCGGCATTCTACCTGAAGAAACAGCTCAAATCTACGGCATTGGGTATGGCAGCATTTGTTTTCTGCATATTTTTTGACTATAAGTATTACTACAGGCTGGCTCCGTTCATATATGGGGGAGCCATTTTGTCAATACTTTGCATACTCACACCGCTCGGAGTTGAGATAAACCATGCGAGAAGATGGATAAATGTCGGGTTTGGTACGATACAGCCCGCCGAGATATGCAAGCTGGCGGTTATTATCAGTGTGTCCGCTTATATCATATATGTCGGCAAGGCGATTGATAAATGGCGGAACCTGTTCGTAACTGGTATAATCACGGCAATCCCCACAGGTATGATTCTTGTAATAACGAAAAACTTAAGCTCAGCGATAATTGTGTTCGGAATAGGCTTTGTCATCTATTTTGTGGCGACAAAAAGATATTGGCCGTTTGTCGTGATGGCAGTGCTCGGCGTGGCAGCGGTGGTGGCGTTTATGCTTTATGTCCATTACTATGTCGACCCGGTGACGGCAGGAGTCGAGATTGACGAGGATACGGGATTTCGTATGATGCGCGTGCTGGCATGGAGACACCCTGAGGAGTACGCCTCGGGAAAGGGCTACCAGACCTTACAGGCATTGTATGCGCTTGGTTCGGGAGGATTTTTCGGAAAGGGACTCGGACAGAGTATACAGAAGCTCGGTTTCATACCGGAGGCACAGAACGATATGATTTTTTCGGTTGTGTGTGAGGAACTTGGACTTTTTGGCGGAATATGCCTTATACTTCTTTTTGTGATGATGATATGGCGTTTTGTAGTTATCGCGCTTCATTCGCCGGATATGTATGGCTTTCTCCTTGTAGTTGGAGTTACGGCGCACATCGCAATACAGGTCATACTAAACATCGCGGTTGTAACGAATGTCATTCCGAACACGGGAATTACGCTTCCGTTTATCAGCTACGGAGGAACCTCGGTAATGTTTTTGCTTGCCGAGATGGGAATTGTGCTCAATGTGTCAAGACACATAAAGTACCGGCATGACTAAAGGGCATGCAGCGCCTTACGAGTAATGGATACAGTCTGGAGATGCATTCATCATTTGGCTGTTCCTGCATATAATAATTTGTATACCTGTAATGGGGGGATTGTATGCAGGACAACGAAAATGCTGTGGTTGTATACCCGTGCAGCAGGCTTGCAGGAGAGATAGAGCTTCAGGGCTCGAAAAATTCGGTGCTTCCGATTATGGCGGCGGCACTTTTAAAGAAAGGAATAACTGTACTTGAAAATTGCCCTGACATAGCGGATGTTCATGCCATGGCAGGACTTTTAAAACTGTGTGGGTGCCGGGTGGAATATACTGACCATGTAATGAGGATTGATGCGTCAGATGCGTCAAACGGAATACTTGACAGTGAGTACAGTTCAAAGATGCGCGCGTCAATTATCCTTATGGGCGGCTGCCTTGGACGTTTTGGAAGGTTCGTGATGCCACCTCCGGGCGGCTGCGCCATAGGAAAGCGGCCGGTGGATTTCCATGTGCATGCCATGAGGAGCTTAGGAGCACATGTTATAAGCGAGGAAGGAGGAATTGACGCCGAGGTTGGAACGGAAGGGCTTACAGGCTGCAATATAAGACTGCCGTTTCCAAGTGTGGGTGCGACGCAGAATATTCTGATTGCAGCCATGCGTGCCCGCGGTACAACGAAAATATATAATGCGTCACTCGAGCCGGAGATATGGGACTTATGTAATTATCTCAGAAAACTGGGTGCGGATATAAAAGGGGAGAAAACAGGCAGCATCACGATTATGCCCCCTGACAAAATATGCAGCGATGATGTCCGTTATACCATCCCGGCGGACAGAATAGTTGCGGGAACCATTCTTGCGGCTGTGGCAGGCTGTACGGGAAATGTATATATACCGAATGTTGATTGCGACAGGATAAAGAGCGTTATGAAGTATTTAGGAGCTCATCAGGCTTCATACGGCAGCGGCGTTGTGCTGAATACAGACAGAAGAAAACGGCTGGAGTGCGTGATATCCACGGGACCGTTTCCTGAATTTCCGACGGATATGCAGTCTATATTTCTATCGCTTATGGCGGTGTCGGGCAGCTTCTGCATTATGGAAGAGAATGTTTTTGACACCAGATTTAACACGGCATATGAGTTGAATAAGCTTGGAGCTGATATAAGGATTGAGGGGAAACTCGCCTATGTATATGGACGCAGACAGCTTCACGGAGGAACGGTGACGGCGGGTGACTTAAGAGGGGGAGCGGCACTTGTACTTGCAGGTTTGTTTGCTGCTGAGCCTGTGACTGTCAGAGGCTTTGAGTATGTACAAAGAGGCTACGAGAACCTGCCGGAAAATCTGTGCAGGCTCGGGGCCGAGATAACAGAATGTGGTATAGTGTAAGGAGAAGGAAAAACAATGTCACATACAGGTGGAAGAAAAAGACATATACTGCTTATAATTCTGATTGTCCTTGTGCTGCTTTCAGGGCTTGCCGCGGGTGCGGTCTATGTCGCGATGACGTACTTTAAGATAACAGCCATAACCTTTGAGGGGACTGACAGATACACGGATGAGGAACTTACTGAGTATATATTTGGAGATTACGGCACGCTGAATTCGCTGAAGCTTGGATACGATTTGAAACATGACTTTGAAAAGGCAGCAATACCTTTTATTGAAACTTATGAGATACATTTGGAATATCCTGATAAGATGCATGTTGTACTTTATGAGAAGAGTATAGCTTCATATATTGTATACAAGGAAAACTATATGTATTTTGATAAGGATGGAATTGTGGTTGAGACATCGACGACACAGGTTGCGGATGTGCCGCTTGTGGACGGTCTTGAATTTGACAGTGTGGTGTTATACAGTCCTCTTCCGGTGAAGGATGAAGGCGTTTTTGCTACTATTCTTGATTTATCACAGAATTTGCAAAAATATGACCTCGCGGTGGATAAGATACATTTCAACGATGATCTTTCCATCGTGCTCTACATAGGAAATGTCAGGGTGAATTTCGGTCAGGGGGAACTGTTAAGCGAAAAGCTCCATGAACTCAAGCAGATGGAGCCGGAGCTGGCAGGTTTGTCCGGGGTTCTAAATATGGAAAATTATTCTGAGAGTTCGGGATTTATAACATTTAAGAAGGATGAAAAAGGAAAATAAGGTAAAAACATATAATATGAAACATTTTTTTTATGAAAATGTCAAAAATCTGTTGATATTTTCTTGATAAGACTATATTATAAAGGAATGAGTTATGCATTTGTATAAGGAGGGACCCGGTCACAATGGAGATAATTAAGATTAATGATGATACAGAGACATCCGCAAAGATAATTGTTGTCGGTGTTGGCGGTGCTGGAAATAATGCCGTGAACAGGATGGTTGATGAAAATATAGGTGGTGTGGAGTTCATAGGAATCAATACTGATAAGCAGGCACTTAAGCTATGCAAGGCGCCTACGGCACTTCAGATAGGAGAGAAACTTACCAAGGGGTTAGGCGCGGGAGCCAAGCCGGAGGTTGGTGAGAAGGCAGCAGAGGAGAACGTGGAGGAGCTAACACAGGCATTAAAGGGTGCGGACATGGTATTCGTAACCTGCGGTATGGGCGGCGGTACAGGTACCGGAGCAGCTCCGGTGGTTGCCAAGATTGCCAAGGATATGGGTATCCTCACTGTCGGTGTTGTGACTAAGCCATTCAGATTTGAGGCAAAGCAGCGTATGAACAATGCCATAGGCGGAATAGAGAAGCTCAAGGAGAGTGTTGATACACTCATTGTTATTCCTAACGACAAGCTTCTTGAGATAGTTGACAGAAGGACAACCATGCCGGATGCACTTAAGAAGGCAGATGAGGTATTACAGCAGGCAGTTCAGGGAA
>CAMEEX010000217.1 GCA_945915235.1 uncultured Clostridia bacterium
AACATCTAAGCTTCTCCCAAAAGTCGCGATATGCATAAATATAACACGTTATACAGTTTTAAGTTGTATGAGCATGTTTTGGCATCTTACTCTGTATAATTATACCATCAAAGTATATTCCTATTGTACTTACACAGCCCTCAAAATACAAGATATATGTTCAGATTATATGCATAAAAGAGTGTAAAACAGTGCGATGAGGAATAGAATATTGTTTAGATGATTGCCAAGACAATATAATCTATAGGAGGAGTTATACTGTGCAGGAGATAACTGAGGAAAAGATTGCCGCGATGGCGCCTAATCAGGCTGCGGCAGCCAACGGAAAGAAGATTTCGAGAGGCGGCGGCTTTGTGAGGCTTGAGCGCTCGGAGGACGATACTTTTTACATGGGAGAGTGTAAGGGAAGCGGAAAGAGCAATTATATCACGTCTGTGGATTTCATAGAGCCAGATGCCCCGATGTGCCGCTGTTCGTGCCCGAGCAGACAGTTTCCGTGTAAGCATGGGCTTGCACTGTTGTACGAGATAGCGGCAAAGAAGGATTTTGCAGCCTGTGAGATACCCGAGGACATCATAAAGAAGCGTGAGAAGAAGCAGAACAGGGAAAATAAGGAAAACACAGCTTCGGCGACTGATGAAGCCGGTGCAGGTAGTGCCGACGAGCCGAAGAAGGCTAAGACACCATCGAAAGCGTCGAAGGCGGCAAAGAGCAAGAAGATAAAGAAGCAGCTTGAGGGCTTGGAGCTTGCCGCGCAGATGGTAAAAAATATACTTAAGTCAGGACTTGCCACAATGGGAGCGGGTGGGGTCAGGAACTACGAGCAGCTCGCAAAGCAGCTCGGCGACTACTATCTTTCGGGACCGCAGCACCTTGTAAATGAGCTCATAACCGAGATGAAGGCATTTGACATTGACGGAAAGGACGAGCATTACGATGCGGCTGTGGTTAAGCTTGAGAGACTGTGGACCCTCATAAAGAAGTCAAGAGAGTATCTCACCGCCAAGCTTGAGAGTGATGACACGCAGCTTGACGATACACAGCTTTACGAGCAGCTCGGCGGGGGGTGGAAGCTTGAGGAGCTTGAGTCGCTGGGACTTTGCCGCAGCAATGCGGAGCTTTTGCAGCTTGCGTTCGGCGTGAGCTATGACGATGCGGGAAAACAGTACATTGACGAGGGCTGTTATGTTGAATTAGGCTCGGGAGAGCTGGTATGTACATACAATTATCGTCCGGTTAAGGCATTAAAATATATCAGGCAGGACGACTCTATTTTTCATGTGACACAGGTTGGTGAGCTTGCCATGTATCCGGGGCAGGGAAACAGGAGAGTGCGCTGGAACGGAAGCACCACGCGTGAGGTCACGAAGGAGGATATTGAAAAGGCGCGCTCATTTGCCGCAGACTCCTTGGCGGACGAGGTGAAAAAGGCGAAGAATACCCTGAAAAACGCACTTGCGCCGGAGCTTTATTTTACACTTATACGCTATGAGCGAATAGGAGAATGTGATGGAAAGCTTGTACTTCTTGACAAGACAGGTGCAAGTATCATGCTCGGAGATGCACCGGGAAAGGAAAAGACGACCGACACGATAAGGCTTCTTCCTGACAGCTCATTGCTTGAGGACAAGGTTTTATTTGGTGGATTTTTCTATGACCGTGCGGAAAATAGGATAAAGCTGTGGGCTTTGAGTATTCTGACTGACGACAGGATTGTACGCATTTTATATTAAAATGGAGCAGTATTTGTATTGATTTATAGTTTTTTACATTCACTTGAAACTGTATAAGATAATTGGGAAATTCAATCACCTAAAACTGTATAGGAGACGAGGATAGATAATGAACATCACACCATTATATGAACTTAGCAGCAGATTGAAAAACTGCATGATAGCCGGAACTAACCTTGTTATGGAGGATTTCAGGCTGAGGCGTGCGGTTGAGGATATAAAGCCGTATGCCAAGGCGGCTCCCGTGTTTGCAAAGCTTGCCGAGCTTACGGGACAGCTTTTAGAGCTTGACAGGGAGGACAGGGAGGAGCTTCTCTTAGATGCCATCACCCTCTTAGATGCACTCTTGTGTACGCAGGCGATGACCGGAGCGGACGAACCGGCGCTTGCAGGTGGCGGAGCGGACGGCGAAGCCGATGAGACTGTAAAAAGACTTCCGCAGCATGACGGCGTATGCGCCGTGCAGAACATACCTTACTCACAGCTTAACGCTCTCATTGAGGCGCTCTCGACAAGCGGTGCCGGGCATTATGCGTATGTTTTGGAGCAGCATACACAGCACCCGGAGATATTTTCCGATTACCGTGTCAGGGCAGCTATGGTGCAGGCACTCGGAGCGCCGTATGCGGAGCTTGCCGACTCGGTCGAGCAGTGGCTTAAGGAGGACGGCAGTGATGTTGTGTGGATGCTCAAGAAGGATTTCGACCCTAAAGGAAAGAAGGAGATGCTTCGCCGCGTGTATGTGATTGAGGCGGTGTGCGGCGCAAAGGAGAACGATTTCTATGTGAGCATGCTTCCACAGGCTGAGAAGGAGGTGCGCGAGGCACTCATACTTGCACTCAGACATGAGCCGTCGAATATCGACCTTCTGCTGGAACTTGAACAGACTGAGACCAGAGGCATGAAGGAGAAGGTGCTTTACACGCTCGCTAGCAATGACAATGAAGCGGCTGCCGCGCCGTTTAGAAAGCTTCTAAAAAAGAAGCCGGTTCAGGCGTTTGAGGCGCTCTATCTTTCAAAGGCGGGCTGGGCGTCGCAGCTTATAGCAGAGTGCATGAAGGACAAGCTTGCACAGCTTACACAGAGGACTGCGGACGCAGGGGGCTTCACTCCTTTTGAAGAAGATGATGTAAAATACTGGGAGAACCTTCTGCCTGCCCTTATTGGAAAGTCGGGGGCACAGATTGAGGATGCCATCATGGAGGCGGCAGTGTTCGCGGGCAGATGGGGACTCTATGTCAACGCTGACGAGGCTGACAACGCGCAGCGTAATATTGTGAGTGCGACGTATGGCAGGGGCGCGGTGATAGGAAAAGGGGAGAAGTTCGGGAATGAGCTTTCGCGTATCTTGCAGCTCATGCTGAGGGTAAATCCCGACGAGGGACTTTGCCGCCTTGCGTTAAAGCTGTTTGACATGAACGGGGAGAACGACGGGAGAAACACTTATTTTGGTGCCGCTGTGCTTGCCAGGCTATATGGGAAAGAGGACTGCACAGAGTGGATAAGCGCCCATTCGTTGATTGCGCGCGGAAGATATTCAGGCATGGTGGGGCAGCTTTTACAGACTCTTGCGGAATTGAAGGGTACGAAAGATTCAAGCAGAATGAGACAGCTTCTACAGGCATTTGCAGGTATAAAGTGGACGGCAGACGGCTGGGGTACATACAGCGTATTTTTCAACGGAATTACGGACAGCAGTGATAAATATGTCAGGTCAATACCGCAGAGGCTTGAGGACGACTTCACCGATATGCTTATAGATGGCGGGGGATATTTTGACGATATTATTATAGGAATGGCGTGTGCGGATAACAAGGTATTCAGCCGCAAAGCGGAGGAGTATCTGTACAGCAGAGCGCTGACCTACACTTCAAAGGAAAGGCCTGTGAAATACTTTACAGCGCTGAAAAACTGCGGCTGCACACACTGTGACGGGCTGATTGTCCATTATCTGAAAATTTTTTCATTGGATATATGGGGATTAAGGTACGTCGTTGGAAAGCTTCCGGGAAGCGCGCAGGACAAGGCAGATGAGGCTATGCGTGCCTACGAGCTGATAAAGAGCGGAAAAATCGGCGGTGGCTTTAAGTCTGAGAGCAACGAGAAAATGTACCTTGCGATGGTGGACGAGCTTCGCATGGGAAAATTATAAAAAACATGCCAATTTAGTCTGTGAGTGTATAACGTGTTCTTCTCACAAAAGTCGCGATATGCATAAATATAACACGTTATACACAACTAAATCTATACTGCAAGCCGTGAGCTTTTTTGCTCGTAATAGTTCAGCCAAGCTGAACCAATATGCACGGCGGTAATATAAGCCTTACTTAAGGATTACCGCTTAAAAGTTTAATACATATTATCAGGCGGTAATAGTTGCGTCAAAA
>CAMEEX010000218.1 GCA_945915235.1 uncultured Clostridia bacterium
TTCTCAATACCAGCGAGCTTGAAAATCTTGCTAACAACCTCTGTTGGCTGAGCGCCGCTTGCTAACCACTTCTTTGCTAACTCCTCGTTAACATTGTAAGTGCTAGGATCGTTATTAGGATCGTATGTTCCGATCTCCTCGATAAATCTACCATCTCTTGGGGATCTTGAATCAGCAACGATGATTCTATAGAAAGGAGCCTTCTTCTGTCCCATTCTTCTTAATCTGATCTTAACTGCCATTTTAATTTCACCTCCTTGGAAATTTTCTAAAATATGTTAAAAAGGAAGTCTGAACTTACCTCTTTTACCACCCTTGCCGCCGAGCATTCCCGGCATCTGCTTCATCATCTTCTTCATCTGCTCCTGCTGTTTCACAAGACGATTGACTTCAGCTATGTCAACTCCCGCGCCCTTTGCAATTCGGTTCTTGCGGGAAGGATTAAGGAGTGACGGATTGCGTCTCTCCTGCGGTGTCATTGAAAGAATGATGGCTTCGACACGTCCGAGAGCACTCTCATCAATCGCGTCCATATTCACATTCTTCATCTGATTGCCAAGTCCCATGCCCGGGAGCATATTCAAGATGCTACCGATACCGCCCATGTTCTTGACCTGCTTCATCGACTCGAGATAATCCTCAAAATCGAACTCAGCCTTGCGGAGCTTCTGCTCCATCTCCTTGGCTTTCTCTTCATCAATCTGGTTCTGTGCCTTCTCGATAAGCGTCAGCACATCACCCATGCCAAGAATTCGTGATGCCATTCTGTCCGGATAAAACTGCTCCAGATCAGAGAGCTTCTCACCCATACCAACATATAAAATAGGCTTACCGGTCACTGCCTTGATTGAAAGCGCCGCACCGCCTCTGGTATCACCGTCGAGCTTCGTGATGATTACGCCGTCTATGCCAACCTCATCGTTGAAGCTGCTTGCCACATTCACGGCGTCCTGTCCTGTCATGGCATCGACAACGAGTATACTCTGATGCACGTCCACAACCGACTTAATCTCTCTGAGCTCTGCCATCATCTCCTCGTCAACGTGGAGACGACCTGCTGTATCTAATATTACGACGTTGTTCCCGTTCTTCTCTGCATGGGCTACAGCCGCCTTCGCGATGTCCGCCGGCTTAATCTTATCACCCATCGAGAACACAGGCACGCCCTGTTTCTCACCGTTAATCTCCAACTGCTTAATAGCAGCCGGTCTGTATACATCACAGGCAACAAGGAGAGGTCTCTTTCCCTTTTCCTTTAACTTACCCGCTATCTTGGCAGTGGTCGTGGTCTTACCTGCACCCTGCAGACCCATCATCATAATGACTGTTATCGCCTGACCGCCCTTCAAATCAATCTCGGTGGTCTCAGAACCCATGAGTGATACGAGCTCCTCATTGACAATCTTGATAACCATCTGCCCCGGCGTCAGACTGTTAAGCACGTCCTGACCAACCGCGCGCTCCTGAACGGAGTTAATGAACTGCTTAACCACCTTAAAGCTTACATCGGCCTCAAGCAGTGCCATCTTAATCTCCTTGAGTGCAACCTTGACATCTGCTTCTGAGAGCCTGCCCTTGCCGCGGAGATTTTTAAATATATTCTGTAACTTATCGGATAAACTGTCAAATGCCACTCTGTAACCACCTTATCCGGGCTGATGCCCCTCTATCTGTTATCTGTCCGCGGATCCCCTGCTGACAATTCTGCTGTTTTATAGCTCATCTATAATTGCATTGGATATGAAATCGATCTTATTTACAAGCTGCTTGGCAACCTCCAAATCATCTGCCGCTAAAACCTGCTTCGAATAACCGCTTATCTCGTTGACCTTCTCCTTAATCTTCATAAATCTCTCGATAAGGTGAAGTGTGCTCTCATATTCGTTGAGCAGCCTGTCAACCCTCTTTAGCTGGTCGTGGACGCCCTGCCTGCTGATATCGTGTTCCTTGGCAATCTCGCTTATGGAAAAGTTATCAAATACATACTCCTCATAAATCATCTTCTGATGAGGTGTGAGAAGTTCACCGTAGAAATCATAAAGAAGTGTCTGCTCGACAATCTTTTCCATCTTCTCCATATTATTGTCCATTCAGCACTCTCCTAAGCATCTCGCCTCAATCCTTTGGTAGGATACTACATAAAATCTCAGATGTCAAGTATTTTTTCTTGACATTTTTATTTTTTCTTATTAAATTACCTCAAACCCGCGAATATCAACCATTCTCCCCATCGGCAGCATCATTTTTCAGGCTTATCCTTCTGATGATAAGCAGTACCCCCGTCAAAAGCACGAGGGAACATATCAGTGTAAGCCACCAGTTTTTTGTAAATCCGGCAAGCAGATATCCAACCACGCACACCGCAATCACCACAAAGGCATACTGCATCTGCGTCCGGACATGATTGATGTGGTTGGACTGTGCACCCGAGCTCGACATGATCGTGGTGTCCGATATCGGTGAGAGGTGGTCTCCGCAGACAGCCCCCGCAAGCACGGACGATACAGCAATTATCATCATGGTCTGATCCGACTCGGCAAACATATTTATCACAATAGGGACAAGTATCGCAAAGGTTCCCCAGCTCGTTCCCGACGAGAAAGCGATAAATATCGCTATGCAGAAAATGATAAGCGGTATAAAATGTACCAGCCCCGCACTCAGATTTATCGAGTTTCTGACAAACTCCCCTATTCCGAGCGCGTCCGTCATTCCCTTAAGTGTCCACGCGAGCACGAGTATGAGAATGGCAGGCATCATAAGCTTTCCGCCCTCCGGCACCGAGTTCATAAAGTCCTTAAAGCCGATGACACGTCTCGGCAAATATAATATAAGAAGAAATCCTATCGTGACAAGCCCAGCAAAGACAAGCGACTCGGACGATGAACAGTTGGCAAAATTCTCTACAAGGTTCGTTCCGCCGTTTAGATGTCCCGTCCATATCATCGCACCTATCGCGGTAGCTATCATGACGATCATCGGCGCAATGAGGTCTATGACCTTGCCCTTCGCATACTTTCCGCCCTCCGTCGGGTCCTTGACCTCCTGATTTTGGAATGCCTCACCGCCCGATGTGAACAAATCACCTTTTGCCGCATTCCTCTCGTGCTTCTTCATAAGTCCGAAGTCAAAGCCCACTATCGATGTAAACAGAACCATATATAATGTAAGAATGGCGTACAGGTTAAACGGTATTGTCGATATGAACATCTCAAACCCCGACATCGAGCTGTTCTGCGGCACATACGAGTTGACCGCTGCCGCCCACGAGGATATCGGCGCTATGATGCAGATGGGCGCGGCTGTGGCGTCTATTATATAGGCAAGTTTCGCGCGCGATATCTTATTCTTGTCCGTCACCGGTCTCATTACCGAGCCGACAGTAAGGCAGTTAAAATAATCGTCCACAAAGATAAGAATACCGAGAAGCGACGTTGCAATGAGCGACGACCTCTTTGTTTTCAGTCTCGCCGAAGCCCACTCGCCGTAAGCCCTCGTTCCGCCCGACTCCTGCATGAGCATTACAATCATTCCGAGCAGTATCATAAACATGAGAATTGAAAAATCCACGCTGTCTATCATCGTATTGTAAAAGGTATCAAATGCCGCCCACGGGTGAAAATCGGTCACGAGAAGCGCTCCTAACGCACAGCCCGCAAACAGCGATATATACACCTCCTTGGTAATAAGAGCCAGCACAATGGCTATAATAGGCGGCATCAGTGACCACCAGGTTCCTACAAACATATTTTTTCTCCTCAAATAAAAATTCCCGTCCGTATCGGACATACCCTTGAAGTATAACATACACCCAGCCAAAATTAAAAGCCTTTTCCTATATAATAATATGAATAATACAAAAATACAGCGCCGACCTCAAATTATGTACTAAAACCAATACTTTACAGCGCATCATAAGTATGTTAAAATTATAACAAATATTAATTATTTCGCAATTATTCAAAAAGATTATGTGTCAAAACATGCTCTGCAAATTCAGTTGTGTATAACGTGTTATATTTATGCATATCGCG
>CAMEEX010000219.1 GCA_945915235.1 uncultured Clostridia bacterium
GAAGATTGAGCATGGGCAATGGCTTTCGGATAAGGAGTATGGAACGATACACAGGGTCGCGTCCGATGGAACCCTGCATGGGCTGATGGGAATAATTGTGGAATTTTGCAGCGGGAAAATCAACCACCTGCGTATTGACACGCACGAGGACAACAAGATTATGCAGCACCTTATTTTGAAAAATGGATTTAATAAGTGTGGAATAATTTATATTTCGGACGGCTCACCAAGGTTTGCGTATGAAAAAATATAGTGCCGTGAGGATTGAAAAAGATATATATTATGCTACCAAGCGTGAATAATAGGCAGTTTATTTCTGATGTGGTTTAAAAATAATTGCTGTTTAGATAGTATTCATAATCGGCAAATGCATCATCAGGGTCATCATCAAGTAAAAACATAAAACAGATTTCGATGATATCCACCCATGCAAGTAAAAGAGTCGTCTGTTCCGTGGTTAGTAGGTTATTAAATCATTAGTAATTATACTACGGTTTAGTCAGAATGGGCAAGCCTTATCAAGAATAGGAGAAATAAGAGTATGCTGATAACAGATAAAAACATAGACGGCGGCAAGGCGTTCGACTGGGGAAGAGTTTCGGACGAGTATGCAAAGTACAGGGATATTTATCCCGAGGAATTTTACAGGAAGATTGTGGACAGGGGCTTGTGTGTGAAGGGGCAGCACATTCTTGATTTGGGGACAGGAACGGGAGTTCTGCCGAGAAATATGTACCGCTACGGCGGAAAATGGGTAGGAACTGACATTTCAAAGGAGCAGATTGAGCAGGCGAAAAATCTTTCACGGGAAATGGATATCGATTATTATGCGGTGGCGACGGAGAATATAGATTTTCCTGAAGAGTCGTTCGATGTGATTACGGCGTGTCAGTGCTTCTGGTATTTTAAGCATGACTTGGTAATGCCTAAGCTTCACAGTATGTTGAAACCTGACGGAAAGCTTTTAGTGCTGTATATGGCATGGCTTCCATATGAGGATAAAATTGCTGGTGAGAGTGAAAAGCTGGTGTTAAAATACAGTCCGGCTTGGAGCGGCGCGGGCGAGACAATGCATCCGATACATATTCCGGAATGTTATGAAAAAGGCTTTGACGTTGTAGCGCATGAGGAGTATCCTTTAAAGGTGCATTTTACCAGAGAGACATGGAACGGACGGATGAAGGCATGCAGAGGTGTGGGTGCATCTTTGTCGGGGGTTGAGCTGGCTTCATGGGAAGAGGAACACAGAAAGCTGTTGTTGGAAATTGAACCCGAGGAGTTTGATGTTCTCCACTACGGTGCGATGGTGGAATTGAAAAAGAAAGCTTGCGGCATGCAGGGGGAATGATATGTTAATTAGAAATGCGACATTGCAGGATATAGATGCACTTGCTTCGGTTGAGGCGGAATGTTTTCCGGCGGCGGAGGCAGCGACAAGGGAAGAATTGTATGATAGAGTTGAGCACTATGGAAATCATTTCTGGCTTATGTATGACGGCGAGGTGCTGGTGGCGTTTGTCGATGGAATGGTGACGAATGAGGCGGATCTGACGGATGAGATGTACGCGAGAGCGGATATGCACGATGAGAACGGTCAATGGCAGATGATATTTGGCGTGAACACAATACCTGGATACCGCAGGAGGGGGCTTGCAGGAGAGCTCATAGGAGCGGCAATCGCGGACGCGAGAAAGCAGAAACGCCGGGGACTGGTGTTGACATGCAAGGACACGCTTGTGCATTATTATGAAAAATTCGGATTTGTGAGCGAGGGCGTTTCAGGTTCGGAGCACGGAGGAGTAAGTTGGAACCAGATGCGGCTTACATTTGAATAAAGACAGAAATTATTTAGATTTTACAATTTAAGGGTTTGAGGGTAAAGCTTTCAGACTGCTTATTGGTTGTAGTACTGCGGGCGATGCCCGCGGTATGCGGAGGTTTAGAGATGGAACTTGATATAGTTGGCCTTGTGAGCGCCTGTTCGTATGCGCTTGACTGTATAGAAGCGGAGCTGGTGCATGTCAGCAACAGGCATGGCAAGAGGGTCGCCTACATAAGCGTATGTATGGCGGAAAAATTGGGAATACGGGGAGCGGCGTTGCAGGATTTGGCGATATGCGCGCTGTTGCATGACAATGCACTGACGCAGTATATTTCTGAGGAAATACAGGAAAACGACATTTTACATAGACAAATGGAAGCTGCGTGGAAGAGCGAACAGGTAGGTAGGGATATTCCTGATGCACATGATGAAGCATACAATCCTGAAATAGTAAAAAATGTGGCAGCAGTCACGCAGAAAAAAATAAGCCTTCATTGTACATACGGAGAGCAGAATATAAAAAAGCTTCCGTTTTACACAGATGTAGCTGGCGCCATACTTTATCACCATGAGAATGCGGACGGCACGGGAGCGTTTGGAAAGAGGTGGGACGAAATTCCGCTTTTTGCGAGAATTATTCATCTCTGCGATATGGTTGATATTATGGGAAATTCCTGTAATTTCAGCGATGAGAGCTGGATAAGAGCAAGGGAATATGTACGCAGGAACAGAAATATTCTATTTGACGGCGAATGTGCCGATGTTTTCCTTGAGGTATTTTCAGGGGAAAATTTTGCGAACATGTCGCAGGATAAATTTGAGGAAGTGTTGTGGAAAAAGATACCTAGAGACAAGCGGAACTGTGATTTTGAGACCTGCAAGGGCATTGCGGATTTTTTTGCGGGAATTGTCGATTATAAGTCGGAGTTCACGGGAAAACATTCGCTGGGAGTGGCACAGAAAGCGGCTGTTCTTGCAGAATTTATGGGATACTCAGAAGCTGATATTGAGAAAATCTATATGGCAGGTGCTCTCCACGACATAGGAAAAATGGCTATAGGAAATGAGATTTTGGAGAAGCCGGGACGACTCACTGACGAGGAGTTTTCCAGAATGAAAAACCATGCCGGATACACATATATGATACTTTCAGAGGTTGAGGATTTTGAGGAGGTGCGCGACTGGGCGGCACTTCACCACGAGAAGCTTGACGGAACAGGGTATCCTTTCGGAAAAAAGGCTGATGAGCTGAATGAACCGGAGAGAATTATGGCGTGTGTTGACATTTATCAGGCGCTCACGGAGGCGAGACCGTACAAAGATGGCATGCCGCATGAAAAGGCATGCAGCATATTGGAGGATATGGCAGAAAAGGGCTGGATAGATGCCGGCGTGACGGAGCAGATTAGAAAGTGCTTCGCAGTGAATGTTGGGAGCTGAAGCGGATAGAGTAGTTTTGATATCGGAAGATAACGATGTTGAGGTTATGTTTGAAAGTAAAACTTTCAGACATAATCTCAACATCAGGTAATAAATAATTGCATTTTTTATAAGTAAGGATAAGACATATGGAGAATAAGAATATTCAGGACGCCGGACTTAACGGCAATGAGAAAATAGAGGAGGCGGTTTTCGCTCTTCAGAGCGAGCCGTCGCAGGAGATGCTCGCCCACACGCTCACGGTTATCCGCAGGCGCATGAGGGAGGGCGGTCAGCTTATCGTGGCGGTTGAGCCGTCACTTGAGAGCACCCAGATGAGTTTACAGACGGTAAAGACAGGTGACGGTGCACTGTGGTGGTCGGCATTTACGAGCTTTGACGAGGAGTTAAAGGGCGCCGACAGTGTGAAATCCACATTTTTGTCGGATATTGATAAGTTTTTTGAGACCGCACTTGGGGTGCAGGAGATAAAGGGCGTTATTATAAATCCGTGGAACAGGACGATAATGCTTGATAAGGAGCTTATAAAAATCATTCTGGGGCAGGGTGTCTGACTCCACGTTTTTGAGCTGCCTGACTTCATAGCATTAAGCATGCGTGGCAGACAGTGCCGAACAGGTAATTTAGTAAAACATTAAAAAATATAATTTGGCCTTGAGTTTCCGCAAACTGTAATTAAAAAATGAGTACATCTTTCCAAAGTACC
>CAMEEX010000220.1 GCA_945915235.1 uncultured Clostridia bacterium
AAGAGCTTTTCATAGTCAGGAATTATATAGCTAGGTCTCATCGGCGCGTGGCCTGCAAAGAGGTCACAGATACAACGGTGTTCATCATCGCAGTTAAGCAGCTCGTCCAGCCCTGCCGGAACATCAAGCACCTCAAGCAGACCGTCTGCCGCATTGGCAAGATTTGTAAGCTTCTGCTCATGCGTAAGTGCCTTATTGGTAATAATACCGAGAATATTTTCTCTTGTCTTTTCAACTCTTTCCATTGATATAGGTCTCATAATTGCCTCCGGGTTTATTATATTTATAATCATTTGAGTAGTTATCTACTTGTCGAAATATTTCAAATCTTATCTTTATAAGAGGAAAGTAAAAAACTCTGTGTACTCGGGCAATCAGTGTATACAGAGTTTTTATAATCTGAATTATTTGCTTTTTAAATTCGCCATCTATTCTTCGCCAACCAGTTCAAGACAGTGCTCTATCAGACCTGTTTTAATATAAATGCCATTCTGCACCATTACATCTAATATTGGTTTCAATTCAGCAATATATCCCTCCTGTTTTGCCCTTATCAATATGCCTAATGTTCCTGTTACCGGAAGTCCCAAATATTTTGCATATTTCTTTGCATTTTGGTCATCTATAATAACTATATCAGCATCCTGTTCTTTTGCTAAAATCATTACCTCAACCTCTCCATCATGAAGCTGGGACTTGAACATTGCTTTTGCCATTATATTCTGTATCTTCTGCACATGAATCCACTCTAATGCTTCATCTACTGTTTTCTTACATACAGAATTTTCCTTAACAGAAATTTCATCATATACTGCTTGTGGAATTGTGACCTCGCCATACAGTTCTTTAAGCACATCCAACCTATTTACATGGCACAAAGCAATCAATGGTGTAGAATTCACTATCACCTTACGCATTCGCAAGTTCCTCCATAAATTCTTCGTCCGAGTCAAATCCAAATATCGATACTCCATTTTTGCTAAGAAGTTGTATAAACTCTTCCTTTGTCATACCCGCTACCTCTGCACAATACCCTAAAGATACTTTCTTATTCTTATACAAGTCAACAGCAACTGTAGCTTTAATATAATCTGTAAAATCATTTCTTGACTCACGCAGGTCTAAGATTATTTCTTCCGGAACATTAAATGAAACAACACACATACGCATACCTCCTTACAAACACACCTATCACTAATATGTGTATTATATCACACGCGAATGTATTTTACTATATAAATATTCTTTGTCTGCCATCAATACATGATAATACCTAGGCGACATTTAAGTCAAATCAATCAGGCTTTATCCTATTTGTGATACGGTTCTCCCGCGATAATTCTATACGACCGATACACCTGCTCGAGCAAAATAACCCTCATAAGCTGGTGCGGAAATGTCATCGGTGAAAAGCTCAGTTTGTAGTCTGCGCGCTTCAGCACTCTCTCGTCTAACCCCAGTGAACCGCCTATAACGAAGGCAATCGAGCTCTTACCCGATATTCCGAGCTTATCTATCTTGTCAGCGAGCTCTGTTGATGAGAGCTGCTTTCCCTCTATGGCGAGGGCGATGACGTACATATCGTCCTTAATTGCGGAGAGTATTCGGTCGCCCTCTTTGGCTTTTATCATAAGCTCCTGCGCGGCGGAGGCGTTATCCGGTGTTTTCTCGTCGGTGACCTCGATAATATCGAGCTTGCAATATTTTGACAGGCGCTTCTCGAACTCGGCGATGGCATCGCGGTAGAACTTCTCCTTCACCTTGCCAACAGCTATTATGGTTATTCTCATAGCGGCTCCTTCTTATATTTTAATATATCTATTGCTCAGCATACAATTCATTGTAAATCATATCGGTAATATACTCGAGATAGTCCTCAGCGAGCTCAGGATACTCACCCTTTATCTGATTCTCGATAAAATGGTATCTCAGTTCCCATTTCTCGTAGGTTCCCAAATCGTCTGTTACAGCGCAGGCATTGTCTATGCCCTCTGTCGTGTAAAGCTCGCGGATAAAAGCTTTAATCTGCTCCGTGAGGGCTTCCTCGGCGGCAGCCTCCCTCTTGTATCTTGCACTGTTTCTTGTCGAGACAATTCCGACAATCAGGAATATGACAAACAATGAACCCATCACAATATTTGTCAGAAGCTTCGATGTCGGCGAGAGGTTAAAATTAAACACACCGAATATATGGAGCGCCACAAGCACGGCACCCACACCTCCTACCAGAAGGAAAGTGTACGCACTTGATTTGTTGTCCTCGTACTTCACGCGTTTTGGCACATATGCAGGAGATATCTCCTTTTTCTCAGTATTACCTTCCACCTCACCTGCCGCTATATCACTATCCTCAGCCGCTTCCGGGTTGCCTTCCAATTCGTCATAAGGCAGGTTCTCTGCTTCGTCAATAAGAAAATCTCCGTTTTCCTCGGCATATTCTGCGGCTTCATTGAGTCTCTCGACAAGGTCACAGCCACAGTCAGCACATACCTTTATTCCTTCGCGATATTCATTTTTACATTTTGGACACCACATACAATCTCCTCCGAAATTTTAGATGTATTTGTCACTATTGTTACATGACATTATTCTTGTATTTTCTTAACTCGTCTATATAACGATGTCCCAGCTTCGACAGGTTGACACCTTTTCTGGTGATATAGCCTATGGTCATCTTCTCATCGCTTTCAAGCGGCACGGCGCTGTACTCACTTCCGTTTAACTCCTCGCAGATTATTCCCGAACAGAGCGTATATGCGTTCATTCCGACCATAAGATTGAGCGCCGTGGCTCTGTCGTTCACCTTTATAAGTCTCTTGTAATCGTAGGTGCTGAGTACCTCCTCCGAAAGATAAAAGGAATTGTTGAGCCCCTGTTCGAATGAAAGACAAGGATACTCTTCAAGCTCCTGCATGGTTATCTTATCATTTGCCGCGAGTGGGTGCCCATTCCACAGATAAACACAGGTGTTGCAGGTGAACAGTTCGTGGAACTCCAGCTCGTTCCTGTCGAGAAGTTTGTCTAACACCTTTCCGTTAAACTCGTTGCGGTAGAGAATTCCGACCTCACTCTTAAAATTTCTTACGTCCTCAATAACCTCCGCAGTCTTTGTCTCCCTTACAGCGAACTCGTACTCGTCAAAGCCGAACTCCTTAGCAACCACCACAAATGCCTTTACCGCAAAGGTGTAGTGCTGCATCGAAACACAGAACTTCTTTCTGCTGTTGGTGCGGCTGATGTATTTATCGTCTAAAAGCTGGTACTGCTCTACAACCTGTCTGGCATAGGACAGAAATTCCTCACCCTCAACAGTTGTCCTGATACCCCTGTTGGTACGGATAAATATTTCTATTCCTATCTCCTCCTCGATACTCATCACCGTCTCCGACAGGCTTGGCTGCGACAGATAGAGTCTTTTGGCTGCCTCGTTCATCGAGCCGCAGTCTGCGATAGTTATAACATATTTAAGCTGTAATAATGTCATAGATTAGTCCTCACAATAAGCTTAGGCAAGATACTCAGCCAGAAGCCTGAGTGTGGCAAAAGCTCCCAGTCTGTGGCTTCTCTCATAACCATGTGAAGCGTACACACCAGCTCCAATTAAGCCATGTCTTACATCATGCCCCGATTTGAGTGTGACATCGACATCTGAGCCGTAGAACGGATATATGTCAACGGCATAATCAATATTGTTGGCTTTCGCAGTATTTACAAGTGCCGTAACCACATCATAGTTGTACGGTCCTGCGCTGTCTTTAGCACATATTGAAACCTGTGTCTCCTTGCACTGAAGTCCGTCGCCCACGCAGCCCATGTCCACGGAAATAATCTCCTTAACGCCGTCAGGAACCGTAGCCGCAGCACCGTGTCCAACCTCCTCATACACGGTCACATGCTGATAGAGCTTCCTCTTAGGTGTAATAATTTCATCCTTTAACAGCTTTGCAAAACCGAGCAGTAT
>CAMEEX010000221.1 GCA_945915235.1 uncultured Clostridia bacterium
GGGCTGCGGGGCTTGGCATGCTGAACACGCATTTTGTCAACTGCTGCGGGCTCGACGCTGACGGGCATGAGACCACGGCGCGCGATGTAGCGTACATGTCGCGCGAGCTGATAACCAAATATCCACAGATACACAGCTACTCCACCATCTGGATGGACACCATAATACACTCCACAAAGCGCGGGGACTCAGAGTTCGGACTGACTAACACCAACAAGCTCATAAAGCAATACGAGTGGGCTACGGGCTTAAAGACCGGTTCCACAAGCCTCGCCGGTTTCTGCCTGTCCGCGACCGCGAACAAGAACGATATCGAGCTTATCGCCGTGGTCATGCACTCACCTAGCGGAAAGGAGCGCGTCGCGGACTGCATATCCCTTCTAAATTACGGCTACGGCATAGTGAGCCGCTATGAGGACACCGCACCGCCGCAGGTTCCCGAGGTGCGGATAAAGGGCGGCATAAAGCAGACAGTCACCTGCGCCTATAAAGGCAAATTTTCCTGCATCTTCCTAAAAAGCTTCGACGCCTCCAAAATAAGCTGCCACTTCGAGCTGCTTGACAATGCACAGGCTCCGATATCGGCTGGAGATGCCCTTGGCATGCTCGTATATGAGTATGACGGAACACCTATCGGAAGCGTAGACATAGTGGCTGTCGAGGACATAAAAAAAGCCGGATACAGTGACTATATCCGGCTATTAATGGAAAAATTCTTCTAAACATCAATTTTCTTTTTTTACAACCTCGAGCTCTATTCCCGACAGCATGGCAGCTATGCGCGAATAGGTCGAGTAAAAGCTTCCGATAATCTTTTTTGAGTGTGACAGGCAGATAAGCTCGGCAAATGCATCGGCAATTCCCTTATCGCTGTCGCGCTCAAAATTCTTCTCAGCCATATAATAAATGCGCTCTCCAAAGCGCTTTTTAAGCTCCAGAATAGTGTCTAAATCATCCGAGGCGATGTAGAAGGTAACCTTGTCGTCCTTCTCTATCTCCTTCTCCATGGCATCTATGAATACCTCAAGCGGGCTGTTGTTTATACATACCTGATTGTCGGTGCGCCTTATATGCACACCTATATTGCTCGCGCTGTCTATATTTCCGATAACGGAGTCAGCCTTATCGCTGACGTACTTCACGGGCTTAATAAATTCGAGCGGCCTTTCTATTCCCTCAAAATCATGAAACTGCGAAAACGCCCTGATAAATTTCAGGTCATTATTCCTCATGGCCTCCTCAAAGTACGGGTTCCCCTTCTCCACAAAAAGGTCATTCGTCTGTCCAACATCGGAGAAAAAATCAGCCTTCCTGCGGAGTCTTTTCTCAAGCATCTGGTATCTTAGATAGGAGAACGGCTTATCCTTGTAGCCAAAATCCTTGGCATGGATAAACCTTACCTCCTCAGGCAGGGAGAACACAGCTTCATATTCCGCTCCCATAACACGTTCTGTTTTCCACAGCACCGTGAGCTCATCACCTGTCTGCTTCGCCCAGTGATAAGCCGATGCCATACCAAGAAAACGGTTTCCAAGTCCTGCACATGGTTCAACTATGATCATACCCTGCTCCTTTATTTCCGTGTATTATTTAAACAGACCTCTCTTTTTCTTAGTTGAGCTGCCCTCCGTACCGTCAGAAGGATTTTCGCCGCGCATAAGCGCATCGTAGGTGCGGAGTGCCTCCTTCTGCTCGCTCGTCATCTTCTCCGGAATCTTGACGTTGAGCGTTACATAGTGGTCGCCCCTTAACTTGCTGTCACGAAGTGAAGGTATTCCCTTGCCCTTTAAGCGCACTCTCGTTCCGCTCTGCGTTCCCGGCTTAACATCGTAGAGAACCTCACCGTCGATGGTCTTAATTCTTATCTCGTTTCCGAGTGCCGCATCAGCGAAGCTTATGGATACGTTGGAGAATACATTGTAATCCTCCCTCGCAAAAACAGGGCTTGGGGAAACTATAACCTCAACTAAGAGGTCGCCTCTTGGACCGCCGTTGGTTCCCGGCTCACCCTTGCCGCGTATTCGTATGCTCTGTCCGTTGTCGATACCCGCAGGTATTGTGACCTGAATTTTCTTGCGGTTAGCTATATAGCCTGTTCCGTGACAGTCAGGACACTTATCCTTAACGACTGTTCCCTTGCCTCCGCACTCAGGACATGTTGTGACATTTCTCACCATTCCAAAAAGTGACTGCTGGGTGTATACAATCTGACCCTTACCACCGCACTTTGCACACTGTACCGGCGATGTTCCCGGCTTTGCTCCGGTTCCGTGGCAGGACGTGCACTCGTCCTTGAGAGTAATGTCGAGCTCCTTCTCACAGCCAAAAGCTGCCTCCTCAAAGGTAACTCTTACAGATGCTCTCACGTTGGCTCCCTGCATAGGTCCGTTGCTTCTTGCCCTGCTTCTTCCGCCGCCGAACAGATCTCCGAATATGTCACCCATGCTTCCGAATATATCGTCCATGTTGAAATCGTAAGCCTGACCACCTGCGCTGCCATCAAATGCCGCATGACCGAACTGGTCATACTTAGCACGCTTATCCGGGTCACTGAGTACCGCGTAAGCCTCGGAAGCCTCCTTAAACTTAGCCTCAGCCTCCTTATCCCCCGGGTTGGCGTCCGGATGATATTTCTTAGCTAACACTCTATATGCCTTTTTAAGCTCAGCATCAGTGGCAGTCTTAGGTACACCAAGTACCTCATAATAATCTCTCTTATCTGCCATTGTTCTTCCTCCCTATTTAAAAATACAAATGTGTGAAATAGTAATATATCCAAACAGAGTATTTTACTGTCTTAGATATATTTTTCACACTACACTCAAACAGAGTGAATGACTGCCAGAGCCATTCACTCTATTTATTTTTAATGTATCTGCATATCAGCCTTTTCAAAGTACCCGGCAATCATGCACACATCATACTATATTATACCTCTTTGTAATCTCCGTCAACAACATCATCACCATAATTGTTGGAAGATGCGCTCTGCTGTCCGCCCATGTTGCTCATATCAGGACCAGCTCCGGCGGCACCTGCTGCACCCTGAGCCTGCTCATACATCTTAGCAAATACAGGCTGTGCTGTGTTCATGAGCTTCTCCTTAGCAGCCTTAATCTCATCGATATCGCTGTCGGACATGCTCTCTGCATTTGTTCTGTCAAGGATTGCTCTGAGAGCCTTAATCTCGTTCTCAATGCTCTCCTTCTCAGATGCGCTTATCTTATCGCCAACCTCGTCAAGAGCCTTCTGTGTCTGGAATGCCATTGAGTCAGCCTCGTTGCGGGCATCAATGCCTTCCTTACGCTTCTTATCCTGTGCCTCGAACTCGGCAGCTTCCTTTACAGCCTTATCGATATCAGCATCGGACATGTTAGAACCGGAGGTGATTGTGATGTGCTGCTCCTTGCCTGTGCCAAGATCCTTAGCTGATACATTTACAATACCATTTGCATCGATATCGAATGTAACCTCAATCTTAGGTATTCCTCTTGGAGCCGGAGCAATTCCGTCAAGTCTGAACTCGCCGAGAAGCTTGTTGTCCCTTGCGAACTGTCTCTCACCCTGTACAACCCTGATATCTACTGCGCTCTGGTTATCTGCTGCTGTTGAGAATACCTCACTCTTCTTAGCAGGGATAGTTGTATTTCTCTCGATAAGTCTTGTTGCAACACCGCCCATTGTCTCGATGGAGAGTGAAAGAGGTGTGACATCAAGGAGAAGGATATCACCGGCAGCCGCATCTCCTGCAAGCTTACCACCCTGAATGGAAGCACCGATAGCTACGCACTCATCAGGGTTAAGTGACTTACTTGGCTCCTTGCCTGTGAGCTGACGAACCTTATCCTGTACTGCAGGAATACGTGTAGAACCACCTACAAGTAATACCTTTGTGGGCTCAGAAGCTGAGATAC
>CAMEEX010000222.1 GCA_945915235.1 uncultured Clostridia bacterium
CGCTTTCATATTTCTCCTCCTTCATACGCTAAGCATTGCTTTCGGTACTTTCATTAATTTCACGAGTGTACGACTGCATGTCTATATGTTTGCACAATTACACAACTGCATCAAGCCGGAAAACATAATGGCTTTATGATTGTTTTCGATATGCAATGCAATTTATTTTAACATTCATCTAATTAGATTATAATATAATTATATATGTTTAATTTATTTTGTCAATATTATTTTTATATTTATCTAATTGTTTTTAACTGTCTATAAATTATTGGCAAACCACCCACTCTATATAACATATATCAGAGTCCTTAGAGCCATTGCTTCGAACAATCGGAGCCGATGTGCATAAATATAACACATTATACACGAACAAACTAAATCAGCATGTTCTTAGCACCCTAATCCTATAAAGTAAAAAACTTCTTAGATATATCCGCCTGACAGATATATCTGAGAAGTTTTTTAGACACTACACTGCACTTTTTCAAACAATATGTTCTCTCATATAAACAGCATCTTGTTACTTATATAATTGCCTTGTTGTCACTTGTCCGGGAATTGACCTACATTAGCTGTCCCGCTAATCATTCCTATGATCCACACCCAGTGAGTCGTCGTATACTGCCCTGCAGCCGCCAATGAACTTCGGTCTGGTTCTCGCCGCCACAAGTGCCGCGTGTCCTATATGGTCAATCGAAAGGCGAACCGGAACTGCTACAGCCTTGAGATGCATTCCTATAAGAGTATTCCCGATGTCGAGTCCGGCATGAGCCTTAATCTCCTCAAGTACAACCGGCTTCTCAAAATGAGCGTATGCCTGTGTTGCAAATGAGCCCCCAGCCTTCTTCTGCGGAACCACATTCACTATGTCCGCTCCCGGCACCGCCGCCTGCTCTACAACAATAGCCCTGTTGAGATGCTCACAGCACTGTGCCGCAAGGAACACGCCCCTCTCGTCGAGAGCCTTCTTTATACCAAGAAAAAGTTCAAGTGCCACGTCAACATCTGAATTGGTTCCAATCCTGCTGCCTACAACCTCACTCGTCGAGCAGCCTATGACCATAATCTGACCTGCCGTAAGCCCCGCACATTCGCAAAGCTCATGTGCGGCATTGTATGCCTGCTGTCTTATATCTGTTTCCATGTTCTTTTACCTCTTTCTTATATTATTATATTGCCTGTCTGGGTTTTCGCTGGTTTTTATGCCACTTTTCAGCTCCCTTGCACGCCTGCACTCCTACAGCCTGCAGAACTCCTCAACCTCAGCCTCGATAAGCTTCAGGCTGCTTCTCCAGAAGTCCGGACTTGTCACGTCGATGCCCATTGTGGCTGCAACGTCCTCGATTGAATGACAGCCTGTAGATGCGAGCATCTTGTTGTACTTAGGAACGAATCTGTCGCCCTCCTCCTTGTAGAGGCTGTAAAGACCGAGCGCAAAGAGATTTCCGAATGCGTAAGGGAAATTATAATAGCTGAGTTCTGAGCTGTAGTAATGACCCTTGCATACCCACATATATGGGTGCATTGAATTCTCGTCAAGTCCGTCACCGTAGGACTGTCTCTGCGCGTCAAGCATGATTTTCTTTAAGTCATCTGCCATGAGGAAACGGTTCTTGCCCTGCTCAAACACAGCCGACTCTATAAGAAATCTTGAGTAGATATCCACTATGCACTGTGTCTGCTCCTTTAAGTCACTGTCGATAAGGCTTAACTTCTCCTCATCGCTTGCCTGGGCGAGCGCATACTTTCCTAAGAAAACTTCGTTGAAGGTTGAAGCTGTCTCGGCAAGCTGCATAGGTGCTCCCTGATTTAAAACTGCAATATCCTCAAGCTGTCTGTTATGGTACGCATGACCGAGCTCATGTGCTAATGTATCAACCGCTCCGAAGGTTCCGTCATAATTTGTGAGGATACGGCTCTGTCTTATAAATGCTGCATCAGCGCAGAAAGCACCGCCCTCCTTGCCCTTTCTAGGATAGAAGTCAATCCATGAATTTTCAAAAGCCTCCTTCATAAGTGAAGCCATTCCCGGTGTGAAGCCTGAGAAGCAGTTTACAAGATACTCCTTAGCCTCGTCTATGCTGTAGCTCTTGTCAGCCTTTCCGATAGGTGCAAAGAGGTCATACCAAGGAAGTCCGTTCTTATGTCCGAGAAGCTCCCCCTTCTTTCTGAGATACTTTCTGAAAACAGGCAGATACTCCTTTATAGCAGTGAGCATAGCATCAAGTGTCTCCTTCTTCATATCAGAATTGTCGAGTGTCATATCAAGAGCGGAGTCATAGCCCCTCTTCTCGCAGAGCGTATTTACCTGCATCTTGATATTGTTGAGAGAAAATGCCACCGCGTCGGCAATCTTCTCATAAGCCTTCAACTCTGCCTCATATGCGCTCTTGCGAACCGCCTCGTCCGCGCTGTATGCAAGATTTCTTATCTCTGAAAGAGTTACCACCTTGCCCTCATAGTCAACCTTGAGCGTGGAGGTAAGATATGTCTGCAGGCTGCCCCATGCGGCGCCACCCGTCATGTCAAGCTGTGAGATAACCTCCTCTACCTCATCGCTAAGAAGATGCTTTGCACTCTCCTTTGCCTTCTCAAGCTTATATGTGTACTTTGCCACAAGCTCACTCTTAGAAGCAAACTCCGCTATGTCCGGTATCGTCGCATACAGCTTAGATGCCGCCGAGAAAGCTGCACTTCCCGCTGAAATAACCTTGCGGAAACGATTAACCTGTGCCATTATCTCTCCGTCATCGGTATTGACTGACTGGCGAAGCCCGATATACAGACTAAGCTTTCCTGATACAAGTGTAACCTTCTCTTCAAGTGAAAGCAGCTCCTCAACCTTGGCTAAAAGCTCCTTGTCCGTTGCCTTTACAGCAGCTCCAAACTTGGCAAGCACCTCCTCAAGTGTCTTAAAATCGGACTCATAAGCCTCATCGTCAAATCCCTTGTAAATCTCGTCCAATGACCATTCTGTGTTCATAGCAATCCTCTTTTCTTAATTAATATAGATATTTATAAAAATCCAATTCCAACTGAAAGTCAGATGATTTTAATATATTGCACAACGTCCGGCTTTAAAATAACTATTATCAAAAATACCTGACTTTTGTTTATCTTCTTTTTTAAATTTTGTTTATTTTCATTTTTAAAATTTCCCCTTCCGGTACACGGGTAATCGAAATTCCTCAATGTACTAAAAGGGGAAATATTTTTAAATAATATTAAAATTCAAATTTCTTCTCAAAGTAAGCCTTAAGATCTGCGATAGCAACTCTCTCCTGCTCCATGGTGTCACGGTCACGGACTGTAACACAGTTGTCTGTCTCCGAGTCAAAATCGTAGGTAACACAGAACGGTGTACCAATCTCATCCTGTCTTCTGTATCTCTTACCGATATTTCCTCTGTCATCGAACTCACAGTTGTAGGTCTTAGAAAGCTCTGCAAATACCTTCTCGGCGCCCTCGTTAAGCTTCTTTGAAAGAGGAAGCACGCCGACCTTTACAGGTGCGATTGCCGGGTGGAAATGGAGAACTGTTCTGACATCTCCCTCGCCGATTTCCTCCTCGTCATAGGCAGCGCAGAGGAACGCAAGTGTAACACGGTCTGCGCCGAGAGACGGCTCGATTACATAAGGAATGTACTTCTCCTTAGTCTCGTCGTCAAAGTATGACATATCCTCGCCGGATACCGTCTGATGCTGCGTAAGGTCATAGTCAGTTCTGTCAGCAATACCCCAGAGCTCACCCCAGCCGAACGGGAATAAGAACTCTATGTCAGTTGTTCCCTTAGAATAGAAGCAGAGCTCCGCAGGAGAGCGGTCACGCAGACGCATCTCGTCCTCCTTCATTCCGAGCGACAGTAACAAGTCACGGCCGAAGCCTCTCCAGCACTGGGA
>CAMEEX010000223.1 GCA_945915235.1 uncultured Clostridia bacterium
AGTAATTATGCAACTTTCAGCCACTTTCACGGCATCACCGTGAATAATATAGGCTTAATTTTGCTATCACTCATTTTCTCCACCTGCTTTTACCTTTCGTTCATTTTCTGATACGCCGCACACACAACCTTCGGCTCGCCAACCATCTTCATCTCGCCCTTCTCAATCCACACTACCTTCGTGCAGTTTTCAAGGATTGTTCCCATTCCGTGGCTTACCATCAGTACCGTGCTGCCGCCGTGTATCATTTCCTTGACGCGTTTCAGGCTCTTCTTTCGGAAGAACTCATCGCCTACGCTTAACACCTCATCAAGTATGAGTATCTCTGCGGCATCACCGACTGTAGCAATGGCAAAGCCCAGACGGCTCACCATACCACTTGAGAAGTTCTTGACCTTCTCATCCATGAAACCTTCAAGTTCAGCGAACTCGACAATCTCATTGTAGTGTTCATCTATAAAGTTTCTCGGATATCCGATGATTGCTCCATTTAGGTATACGTTTTCCTTCGCTGACAGCTCCATATCGAATCCGGTTCCAAGCGTTAAGAGCTGTATCTTTCTTCTGTCGACCTGTACCTCACCGCTCGTAGGCTTCAGCGCTCCCGAGACAATTCTAAGAAGTGTACTCTTTCCGGAACCGTTGGTTCCGATAATGCCTACGATCTCACCGCGGTTTACGTCGAAGCTTATATTGTCAAGTGCAAGAAATTCTCTGTATGACACCTGATGTTTCAGACGCTGTATAAGGTACTCCTTTATTCCGGAGGCATTGCTCGTAGATATCTTGAACTTCATCGTGACATTCTTTACACTGATAACAGGCGGCTCTTTGAGCTGCAGCTCTTTTTCATTCTCTTTACCGTCATTTTGAATTTCTTTTTCGCTGTCCTTGCTTTCTTTGCCTTCCCTGACTATATCCTTTTTATCTTCGCCCGTATCCTTCGCCGGCGCCACGGCTGCCTTTGCTATCATCTCACGCAGAGACTCTCTGCTCGGTGCAGCGGTTTTCACTGTGTCCCCGGTGTCAAGGTCAATCAGGTCAACCTTATATTCCTCTTTTTTCCCTTTTCCCTTTTTCTTTTCCTTAGCCATTATTATACCCTTTGCATTACATCATTTTCTTTTTTCTTAAATACCCACATTCCAAGTGCCAATGAGATTGCCGTTGCAAGCAGCAGTTTAAGCCACGCCGAATAGTGCGGTACATGATTGTATACCACACACTCTCTTGCAATATATATAGTGAGATATATCGGGTTGAAGCCGATTATCTTCTGAACCACAGGCGGAAGTGAGGATACAGGATAGAATATCGCCGACACATACATAAGCAGTGTCAATAACACTCCATAGAGGTACTTGATATCCGCGAAGAACACATACAGTATCGACAGCAGATATCCTATGCCCGTCGCAAACAACAGTGCGAGCAGTACATCCGGAATGAACAGTAACATTGTCCAGGTAGGTCTTATTCTGAACACAAGCAGCATGAAAAGATATGCTATGCAGGTGTAGCCGAAATTCACAAGTGATGTGTACACTCTTGAGAGAACAAAGGTGTGCTTCGGAAGCTTAGCCTTCACGAGCAGCATCTTATTGTCGACAAGTGCAGTCATGGCTGAATTGGTCGCCACGCTGAACAGTGACCAGAAAATGTTACCGGTGAGATAATACAGCGCATAGTTGTCGATTGATCTCTTAAACATATATGAGAAGATTACCGACATTACCGCCATTGTAAGAAGCGGATTTAATACGCTCCACAGAATTCCGAGATAGCTTCTTGCATACTTTCTTTTAATCTCTCTCGCCGTGAGCTCTCTTATAACAAAGAAATACTGTTTCTTGTCATCCACATTTCCGTTGAAGAGGTCTATCTGTCTCTTTATTCCCGGCTTTATCTTTCCTTCCTTGTACAGCTTGACTAACACGGCTGCGATGGCTGCCACTACAAGCACTAAAGCCACGACGATTATAAGTGCAACAGGAACACCTGTCCTATTGTTCTCCTGTGGCTCCACTGTCGATGACCATGGTACAAGCTCACCGTCTGTGGAATATCTGTAATAGTTTCCGTCTCCTGCCTTATTGACACCGTAGAATACAGTGGCATCTGCCTTCTCGGCATCTGTCATGGTATCCGGTGTACTAAGGCATGCCTCAACCATCATTATATAATATTTTTCACCGTCCAAGGTCATCTCACTCACGGTATAATAGTGTCCCGTATCTGCGCGGTATGCGTACAGATATACGTTATTGCTGTCATCCACGGTGAGTATAACCCTGATATTTCTCGCGTTATCAGTAATGAATGTCAGAATCCCGTCATTATATGTATCCGTAACCACCTTATAGTCCCAGAGCTCTGTCTTTACCTCATAGTCTGCAATGTCGACAATTCTCAGAATTCTGTTTCCATCCTGAAGCGCTCCGGCATATCTGATATCCTTATTGCCACCGGGCTGTGTGCCGGCGTTGTCACTTCCGGCTATATCAATATTCAAGGCAGGAAGCTCCTCAACCGTATAAGCCTCTCCGTCAGTTCCCGCACCGAATATATATGCATTTCTTACCGTAATCTCCGCTTTTCCTCCGCTTATCGGATTGAAAATCAGATTATACTCAACTTCATTTCCAAAACCGGTGCCTGTAAGAGTTATTGCTCCATCCTGCTCCTCTTCTGCACCGGACACATACACAAGCCTGTCCGTATCATATTCAAGTTCAATCCTGTAAGCTCCTATGCTCTCCTCAGAGCTGATGCTTACATTAACCTGAACCGAACCATCGTCAGTATCAGTCTGTTCCAATATAATCTCAGTCTGTGCTGCATAAGCCTCGTCTGTTCTGAACAGCATGACAAATACAAGCAGTATGCATAACATACTGAATAATTTATAGCTTTTTAAATGTAATCCTTCTTTATGTGACATCTTAGTTTTCCTATGCTTTCATTTGCTTTCGCAGATATATAAATCTCTTATACAACCTTATATGTACAAGCTCCGCTTTTCTTTTTCTTATATCGTCTCCATATGCCCTCACGGCGCTTCCCTCAAGCCACGCGCTTTCGTGCAGCTCCTTTTTCTTAAATCCCAGTATAATCATAAGTTTCGACATAAAGCGCTGATTTTTAATCTGGTCAACGTCAAGCTCTGCTGCCACGCTCTTATAGCCGTCATCAAGCACATTATCAGAGAAATAATTGTCCCCATAGGCGGCAAGTTCAAGCTGTGTCGGCTGCGACATGAACAATTTAAACAATCTGTAGACTGTCCTTCTGTCTATCAGTGGCTGTTCATATCTGTCAAGCTGCATGATATCCAGCACGGCTTCAAGAATATGTATATTGTTACGCATCTGTCCCAAATTAGGATTTTGTGCACTCTTTTTTACCGGAATATACTTATCATCCTGTTTTTCATAGCCTATTGTCATTCCCTCTTCCGAGGAAACAACTGTCTCAAAAAGTGAATTGCTGAAGGTACACTTGCGCTGTAAGCCGTTTCTTGGTGAAAAATAATATGTATGAAACTTCTTCTTATCAGCTTCTTCCGGATATTCGTACATTCCGAAATAGCACCCCTCAATCTCGATATCGGGATTGACACTTTGAACCAGCTTCTCTAGCGAACATTGTAACGTGCCTATCCAACCGCTGTCAACAATGTAATATTTCCCGTCCCTGCACAGTCCCTCCTGTACCAAATACCCAATAGCCGTGTCATATGCCGCTGCTGAATGTGCATATATGTATTTCTTTATCTTATCGCTATGTTTTAATTTATCCCTGAAGCTTATTACCTCGTGGTAATTGAGTATACGCTCAGCCTCGGAGGTGGTGTCAGTCTCCTCCATGGTTGCGGCACACTCCTCATCGGTCAGGGCCGCTCT
>CAMEEX010000224.1 GCA_945915235.1 uncultured Clostridia bacterium
GATTCAGAAGATGAAGAAACATCTGGGAGGATACATGGGGTTGCTGTCTGACCGGATATAACAAACATGGAGAATATGGCATGGTAAAAAACGGGTATTTCACAATTTCTGTTAAGCCTGACGGTACATATGTTATGCTTACAGAGCCGGAAGAAGGCGGAAGAAGGGTTAACTCTGAGGAGATAATAGATTTCCTCGATGCAAAGAGATTTGAAGATTTTAAAAAAGATGAAATAAGGGCAGAACTTAAAGCCCTGAATTCAAGATCATGTTTCAAAATAAGCGATACGGCGATGAAATCAAGCGCCGCTTTTTGTGTTTATAAAGTTGAAAATGATAAAATGAGTGCAGTTGCCATAATGTATCCACCTGTTGGCGGGGGAACCGAGATGACATTTGATGAGATGCAGGGTGACTTGCTTGCCAGGGGAATTAACTATGGTGTGGATGAGGAGGCAATGAAAGAAGTTGTTTCGAACAAGATTTACAACACACCTTTTGTGATAGCTAAGGGCACTGAACCGATACAGGGAAAGGATGCAGTTATAGAATACCTTTTTAACACTAAGCAGATTGCCAAGCCTAAAGTAAAAAACGACGGAACAGTTGATTATCACGAGCTCGACCTTATAACCAAGGTTTCGGCAGGGCAGGTTGTAGCCAGAATAATTCCTGTTGTAAAAGGTACTCCCGGAAAAAATATAATGGGTGCTGAACTTCCGCCTGAGAGGGTAAATAAGAAGAATTTTAAATTCAGCAGAAATGCATACATATCAGAGGATGGACTAAGCCTGATATCAAAAGTTAACGGGCATGTTACTCTTGAGGGAGATAAGATATTTATCTCGGATGTCTATGATGTACCTGTAGATATTGATAACACGACCGGAGATATCAGCTATGAAGGAAATGTTGTGGTACACGGAAATGTCCGTGCAGGTTTTTCACTCAAGGCTTCCGGAGACATAACAATAATGGGCGTGGTTGAAGCTGCTAATGTTGAAGCAGGAGGAACACTTACCGTTAACCGCGGTATTCAGGGTATGAACAAGGCAGTCATCAAGGCAGGGAAGGATGTCATAACCAAGTTCGTTGAAAATGCCACTGTAGTATGCGGTGGTTCACTGGAGACGGATTCACTTCTTCATTGCAGTACTTCTGCCGGAGACAAAATAACCGTAAGCGGAAAGAATGGTTTGCTCGTTGGCGGAACGGCGAGAGCAGGTGTAACGGTGTCTGCAAAACAGATTGGAAATACAATGGGTACAGTCACCAACGTGTATGTAGGTGTCGACCCGGCGCTGCGTAATAGGGTTAAGGAGCTTTCGGCTGAGATTGCGAAAGCAAATGATGATAAAGTAAAGCTCAATCAGGTTATATCCGTACTCAGAAAGAAGATGGATACAGAAGGCAGATTAGACCCACAGAAACAGGAAATGCTTCAAAAGTCTATGAAGAATATTATTCTTTTAGAGCAGTCCATGAAGAAGATGAGAGAAGAATATGAGGCAGGTCGAGAAACTCTTTCAGAAAATCTTGATGCAAGAGTAAATATAATGGATTGCATTTACCCGGGAACCAAGCTTTCATTTGGAGATACGGAATTCCGAATAAAGAATAAAACAAACTATTGTCAGTATGCTAAGCAGGGAGCAGATGTTGTCATGCTTCCGCTGTAAAGGGGATGATTGTATATGAAGCCTGTAGAGATGACGGGAATTGTAAATCGTACAACAGATTTTGCACAGGTGCGGCAGAACGAGGAACAGAAACCATTTGTAGAACAGTCTGCATTCCAGACACAATTCGACAAGCAGGTGGAAAGAAATTCGGACACTGTTGTGAAGAAGCATGATTCCGAATGGAAGAATGAGAAATTTGATGCCAAGGAAAAGGGTAAGAATAAGTATTATGCCAGCATCAAAAAGAAGATGAAAGAAAACATAGAGGAGGATGACAAGGCAGAACCGGAGAAGCACACGACATTTGACATTCGGATCTGATGAGTCATTAGCATGATGACAGCATTAGAGATTGTATTATTATTAATTGGAGTAATCTGTGTTGCGGTTAGTTTTATATTCTTTATTAAAGTTGACGGACAGGATAAAGCCCGCAATATCAATGTGGAGCTTTCCGATAGGCAGAAGGACGATATAAAATCTCAGATTACAGCCGTTTTCAGGGAGCAGACGGATGTTTTGGCTCAGACGGTTGAGGACAGGACAAGGGATGATCTTGAGAGACTCTCCAATCAGAAAATAAAAGAGTTTGCAGAGTACTCTGATACCGTGCTCGGTGAGATTAACAAGAGCCATAACGAGGTAATGTTCCTGTATGATATGTTAAATGAGAAGAACAAGGAAGTGCATAATACCATACGCGATATGCAGAAGGCTGTAAAACAGAGCGCCGAGGCTGATGTGCCTGAGTCTAAGTTACAGAAGCCGGAGGGGTATTCGCATGAGCCTGTTTTGAGCGCTGAGAGTGAACCGGACATCGACGCTGCCAATGTGGTACTTTCAGAGGAAAGCGTTTCTGAGACACAGGATGGCACAGACAGCAAAAGAGATGCCGTTCTTAAGCTTCACAAACAGGGTAAATCCGAGATTGAGATTGCCAAGACGCTTGGAATTGGTGTTGGCGAGGTCAAGCTGGTCATAGATTTATTCAAAGGTATGAAATAATATGAGACTTAAATATTTTTTGCGGGGCGTTGGAATAGGAATTATTGTGGCCACGATTATTCTCACAATATCCCATATTTCCAACAGAAAGATGACAGACAACGAGATTATTGACAGGGCGTTGGAACTTGGAATGAGCTTTTCGGGTACGCAGCAGGAGACGACCACGGAAGCGGCTTCCGAAACCGGAAGTGAGTCTGAACCGACCGACACTGAGAAAATGGAAGAAGAGACCACACAGGAAAGCGCTTCCGAAACTCAGAGTGACGAGACAGATGAGGTGTCAAGCGGGGAGGTCTCCGATGAGAGCACAACCGAGGTGTCAAGTGAGGTGACAACACAGGAGCCTGTGCTTGAGCAGAACACGGCTGTGCAGACGACAGCGGCAGTCAGTACAGAGACTTTGTCGGAGGAGGTTGTTTCGTGCAGCATAGGGATTGTTCCCGGAATGAGTTCCAGAACGGTGTGCGATATGTTAAAGCAGAACGGAATAATAGAATATGCAGCCGACTTTGACAGATATCTCGTCAACACAGGATATGATGATAAGATAAGAGCCGGCGAGATATGGGTAAACTCAGGAATGAGCTACGAGGAGCTCGCAGCGGTTCTGTATAAGAAATAAGGATTATGAAATTAAATTTGCAGGATTTTTAACAGGGCATTGAACTATTTGGAAGTTTATGCATTTGGAAAAAAATACTTGCAAATTTTTTTTGTTTATGTTATTCTTAATTTCGTGTGAAAAAACACATGTGTGGATTTCCTATGGTCCCTTGCTCGGGGTGACGGAAAGCTGAAGCACATGGAAGAATATTAAAAAACCACAGGAGGTACTAAAATGAGCGTAATTTCTATGAAGCAGTTACTTGAGGCAGGTGTACATTTCGGACACCAGACAAGAAGATGGAACCCTAAGATGGCAGAGTACATCTACACAGAGAGAAACGGAATCTACATCATCGACTTACAGAAGTCCGTTACTAAGGTAGATGAGTGCTATCATGCATTAGCTGATATCGTTGCTGACGGCGGTACAGTATTATTCGTTGGTACTAAGAAGCAGGCTCAGGAGGCTGTTAAGACAGAGGCTGAGCGTTGTGGAATGTACTACATCAACGAGAGATGGTTAGGCGGTATGCTTACTAACTTCAAGACAATCCAGAGCAGAATT
>CAMEEX010000225.1 GCA_945915235.1 uncultured Clostridia bacterium
GGCTCTTATCGTTGTGTGGTACCAGTGAAAAGCTGTTCATACATAAATGTCCCTTGCTCTCGAAGAAGTTAAGGTACATTCTTCTTAATTCGTTAACGCCATAAGGCTTCATGGTGCATCCTCCTAAAAAATAAGTGTAAAATTTATTATTGCAAACCAAAAAGGCCTGCTTCCAAGCCTTCCCGGAAAACATATCTTGTTATTATGTGTAGACGGCAGAGCCGCCACTAAAATCCTTCGTATTAACTTGATCACTCAGTCTTGTTGTCCGTGGTATCCGCGGACTCCGCCGCGACTGCAGCCTCCGATGCGACCTTCGCATCATGCTTGGTACGAAGCTTACCACCTAATATAACAGCGCATACAATGACTGCCATCATAAAAACAGCAGTAAGGATTTCCGTGAATACGTCATTTCCTAAGGTAAAAATATCTGCCGTCTCAGATGCGGCGGCGACAACCATATTCCATGCCATAGCCTGATCCTCCTAATATTTATTATTATCAAACAGGGCTACAATGCGTCCGCCAATAATTAAAATAAGTTTATCACATTTCAAATTTTCGGTCAAGATTAACTTGTCCGGTCAGCGCAGCACTACAAAGTCCACTCGCCCGTCTCCTCAAAATGTCTTGCCGCCCCGGAAGCCTGCCTTATTATGGACTCGTCATAGCCTAAGAGTCCGAGAAGTTTTATCGCATTTCTGCTCGTGGCGCGCCCCTCCATGAGCCTGTAGTTAAACTTCACGTCGTTGTCCGTAATCTCCTCGGTGAAATGATAATTCGAGTAGAAGCTCTCTAACATGCCCGTGAGCTCGATATCATGTGTCGCAGCAAAGCATATAGTATCAGAACACGAAAGCCCCTTCAATATCTGGGACGATGCGGCAATCCTCTCAATGGTGTTGGTTCCTCTGAGCACCTCATCGATGAGGCACAACACCGGATACTCGTGCTCTGCCGCAGCGGCGTCCATTATTCTCTTTAAGGATTTAATCTCGACCATGTAGTAGCTCTCGCTTCCCATAAGGTTGTCCTTGAGTGCCATGGACGAGTATATCCTGAATTTTCTAGCCCTGTAGGACTGTGCCGTCGCAAAGCCGAGCGTCTGTGAGAGTATCGCACATATTCCCGCGCAGCGCAGAAATGTAGATTTTCCCGAAGCGTTAGAACCCGTTATGAGCACGCTCCTGTCAGTGCTTATTGAATTGGCAACCGGCTCGTCGATTAGCGGGTGATAGAGTTCCTCAGCCTCAAACACCAGCGCCTTACCCTGTGAAAATTCCGGCTCACAGCTATACGGGAGACTCTTTTTATATGAGGCCGCCGCAATCAGCGCATCAAAGTATCCAAGTCTGTTGTACAGCGCCCACACAGCCTCCTTCTTTTTGTTGAGACCGTTCACGACAAAGCAGAACTTTATCATGTCAAGATGCGTTATCATTCTCACATAGTCGAGGACGAACTCGAGCAGTCCGCCCTTTCCCGTAGCCATAATCCAGGAAAAGCGTCTCGCCCCGTCAAACTCATGCACAAGCCCCGCAAGCTCGTCAGTATAGCCCTCAATTCCCTGAATGTTGCTCCTTATTATACCCTTCGCGCAGGCACACATTGAGAAAACCTGCTTGATACACACAAAATAGGTTTCAATCTCCGCCTTAAACTTGAAATAGGACACGACATTGATCACAGCCATGCCTATAACCGCCCACATGCCCGTTGCGATATTGACCGTAAGACAGTACACAAGGGCTGCCGCAAACAGAAACAGCATGACAAAATGAGGCACCGCAGAGGTCTTTGTACATTCCCCGATGCTCTCTATATAATCTGCAACGGACATCTTCCTGCTGTATCCAAAGCCCGAGTATATCACGCCAAGCTTGACGCGCTCCTGTTCATGCTCAGTAAAATACTCGATAAGCCGCTTTCTCTCGGCAAGCTCCCCGTCGTCCACAATGGGATTTCTGAGCATGCCATACAATGCCTCCTGTCCGAGAGACGAGGCAGTTGAGTCCATCTGCTTAAACACCGCGTCCATATTGAGGTCGTTCCAGGTTATGTCGTCAATGATATTGTCATCGCCGCTCTGTAAAAAGAAGCCATGCGATATGTTCTCAAATTCCTCATAGATATATTTCTTATCCGCCCTCTTTCCAAAGGAATTTTTCAGCTTCTTCATGTTATTCTGCTTGATTTTGTACGCCTGATACATGAAAAATAATATCAATGCCGCCACCGGCACCCCAAAATACCATATCCATTCCATCGTCGTCATTATGCGTTCCTCATTTCATAATATTCCATATAGGTGATGTATTGCCGTAGACAGGCTTTCCGTATATTTTCTCCCGGACATTCCCGCTCAGATTAAGATATCATAATAAGCATATTTTTTCCAGTATTTTTCATGTCAATGCAAAAAAGGACTTCACAGATTAAAAATCAATCCGCAAAGTCCTCCCGCAATCTTCGTCTGCATCAAATAATAAGACAGATAAGCCCTCCGCTGTTGTCGTTTACCACCTTCTGCATGGTGTCCATAAGCTTCGTCTGGCAGTCGTCGTTCATCATGGCAAGCTTCGTCCTTATGCCGTCGTCCACGAGCTGCTCTATTGTCTTGCCGAAGATGTTTATATCCCACGCGTCGCCGTTCTTCGTGTTCTCATCGATATACTTTTTGAGGTCGTTTGCCTGAGCCTCGCTGCCGACTATAGGTGCAATCTCTGTGCCAATATTGACCTTAATCATGTGGTAGGACGGGCTCTCCGCCTTAATCTTCACGCCGTAGCGCCCGCCGTTTTTGATTACCTCCGGCTCCGATATGGTTATCTCATCTCTCGACGGCGATACGACACCATAGCCGCGCTGGCGCACTGTGTCTATGGCGGCAGTGTACCTTGAGAGCCCGCTCTTCTCCTTCGCGTATTCCTTTATCATGTTTATGAGCTCGAACTCGTTCTCAATCTTTTCCCCGGCAAGTGAGCTCAACATATCATAATACAGGGCTTCATCTACCTTGAAGCTGAGGCGGATAATTCCGTCAGCCATGTCTACAGGCTCGCTCTTTATGTCCTCTATGTATTTATTTTCGACCTTTATGCTGTCCTTGTTGAAATCCTTTATGTATGTGATTCTGTCGAGTATCTGCCCGGCGCACTCAATCATCGCCTGCTTGATTTCATTGTCGTCCGGAAGTGTCTCTATCCATCTGTCAAAATAGAACTCAATTCCGTTCACCGGAAAGCTGTTTAGCAGAAGCTCCAGCGTCTTATTCACGTCCCCGAGCGTCAGATGCTCGCAGTCGAGGCTCACTGCCTCCGTTCCATAGGTCTTTTTAATCTCATCGACACAGTCCGACGCAGCCTTTGAGAGCGGATTTTTCGAGTTCACCACCACAACAAACGGCTTTCCTATCTTTTTGAGCTCGTCGATTGTCGCCGCCTCAGCCGCCTTATAGCTGTCGCGCGGCAGCTCGCCTATGCTTCCGTCGGTGGTCATCACAATGCCGACCGTCGAATGATCCTTTATGACCTTTCTCGTGCCGAACTCCGCCGCCTCCGAAAAAGGTATCTCATAGTCATACCACGGCGCCTTTACGAGCCTCTCCTTCCCCTCCTCGACGACACCCGTCGCGCCGTCAATCATAAAGCCGACGCAGTCGATAAGCCTTATCTTCATTGATACGTCCTCCACGGGCGTTATCATGCATGCCTCCCTCGGTATGAACTTTGGCTCCGTCGTCATAACCGTCCTGCCGGCAGCCGACTGCGGAAGCTCATCTTGGGTGCGCTCC
>CAMEEX010000226.1 GCA_945915235.1 uncultured Clostridia bacterium
AAGCATAATAGCACAGACAAGTAATTTATGTTATGATTGTTATACGGATGAGAGTGGTTATGCAAATATTAATTTAGATGAAATGTATGACAGAATTGGAATGTATAATAGCTATATTATAAATAAATATACTACAATTAATTATGGTAAAATAATAGGGTATTTAAATTTTTTAGATGGTATGTGGAGATATAAGATAATAGAACCCATAGCGGGATTTGAATTATTGACTGTTGATCATCATAAGGGTACTAATATGGAATATGCACTTTCACAAGATGATCAATTAACATTGTTTACTACAAATAAAAATGGGATGGCCTATATATATGAATTTGATGCAGGTAAGCTTAATATAAATACAAAAACAGAAATATATATAAAAGTGTATAGTGAAGATAATACAAGTTATACATGGAGACCTATAGGAATTACCTATTTAGATAGCTGTAATTCTGAAGTATTTTATCATGATGATTATTTTAATTGATATAATCTTGTATTAAATTGTTAAGTGTGACTATGGATGTGCAGAGTGTTTCACAGTGCAATTTGTATGCACATGTCACAATGCATGCTGTTGTTAATATAAAACATTTGTATAGAATAAATTTACAATTAAAGAGGAGGTTTTAGCTTGAAAACATCATACTGTCCCTATCGTGTCTGCCCCCTAGGTGCACATGTAGACCACCAGCTTGGTCTGGTGACAGGCTTTGCCATAGATCATGGCGTAAAATTAGAATATGAAATAACACTCGACGGTTCAGTTGAGATTATTTCTAAAAATTTTGATGGTATTTGTAAATTTAATGTAAATGACCTTCCACACAGGGTATATGACTGGTCAGATTATGTGGTTGGTGCTGTGTGGGCACTTAATCACAGAAAGACTAACGAGAATAATTTTGCTACCTCCGATATTCATTATGGAATCAAGGGTGTGGTAGAGGGAACCTTGCCTGTTGGCGGTCTTTCCTCGTCTGCAGCGGTTATTATTACATATCTTAATGCTTTCTGTGATGCGAATGACATTCAGCTTACGGAGTCAGAGCTTATTAAGCTGGCTATTTATGAGGAACGTAGCTTTATTGGTCTGAATGTTGGCAAGCTTGATCAGTCTTGTGAGGTATACTGCCGCAAGGACAGGCTCCTTTTTCTTGATACACAGGATGACAGCTATGAGCTGATTGAGCCGGGCAAGGGAATGGCTGATTTTGATATTGCCATTATTTTTACAGGAAAGAGCAGAAAGCTGGTTTCGTCAGCGTACAATTCAAGAGTTGATGAGTGTAAGGCTTCCGCTTATGCACTGAAGGCATATGCAGAGATGGAGTATGGGAAGATGCAGGACTCCTATCTTCGTGAGATTCCTGAGAGCATATATCTGAGCCATAAGGACAAGCTTCCTATTAACTGGCAGAAGCGTGTGGAACATTTTTACAGTGAAAATAAGCGTGTGCGCGCGGGTGTCGAAGCATGGAGGAGGGGGGAGCTGAGCATGTTCGGTGGTCTTATGAAGGAGTCGGGATACAGCTCGATATATTCCTATGAGACAGGTTCTGATGAGCTGAAGACTATGTATGATATTATTTGCAGGGCTCCCGGCGTGTATGGTGGCAGATTTTCCGGTGCGGGCTTTAATGGAAGCAGTATAGCACTTATTGCTCCGGAGGCAAGGGAGGATTTTGCGAGATTTATGCGTGACGAGTATCTGGCTGTATACCCTCAGCTTAAGGATGTGTTTGAGATATGTTTTTGTAAGTCGGCTGATGGTGTGGCTGCTGCTAGGAGGTTGTGATGAAGTGTATTATACTGGCTGCGGGATATGCCACAAGGCTGTATCCGCTCACTAAGAATTTTCCTAAGCCTCTTTTAAAGGTGGGAGACAGGGCTATTGTTGACTGGCTGATTGATGACCTGCTTTTAAATACCGGGATAAGGGAGTTCGTTGTAGTGACGAATCATCGTTTTGCAGGCTTCTTCAAGGAGTGGGCTAAGGCAAAGCTTGAGCTTATGTCGGGTTCATATGAAGGTATGGAAATTTCGGTTGTAGATGATGGCACAGATTCGAATGAGACGCGCCTTGGGGCTGTGAGGGATATTCAGTATGCTATAGATAGTCTTGGCATAGTTGATGATGTGCTGGTTATGGCGGGTGATAATCTTCTTGATTTTTCCATATCGGGGTTTGTCAGGTTTGCGTCAGATAAGGGGACGTCATGCGTTATGTGCCATGAGGAGAATGAGCTTAAGAAACAGCAGAAAACGGCTATCATCACATTTGATGATGATGGACTTATTGAGTCCTATGAGGAGAAGCCGATGAGTCCTAAGGGCCATCATGCTGTCCCTCCTTTTTACATATACAGGGCATGTGATGTCCGCCGCATACCTGAGGCTCTTAGCGAGGGCTGTGGTGCGGATGCACCCGGAAGCTTCGCAGCCTGGTTAAGTGGTCATACAGCTATGCATGCCTATGTTATGCCGGGTAAGAGGTATGATATTGGAGATGTTGAGAGCTATGAGAGCGTGAAGAGAGTGTTTGAGGGAAAATAAGAAATGTATCATATATGATATTACGTATAAACTAAGGGAGTCCCCGGCTTAATTGCTTTTTGGCGATTGGAGCAGGGGACTTTGTGATGCTGTGCGTGCGATTGCTATATTCGGAATGTTTTTTATAGGGTGGCTGGGGCGTTATTCTTATAAAGCTTCTCAGCTTCGTGGTACTCCTCTATGGACACACCGAGTGTGTCGCAGGCTTCTTCAAGGGAGACATTCTTTTTCGCGATGTAGTTTTGAATCATTTTATATTGCTGGAATCTTTTTCCTTCATTTAATCCGATATTATGCCCTTCATTTAAACCAATGCTATGCCCTTCATCATACCCAGCCCGGTGTTCCGCCGCCATGAGCTTCTTTTCTTCCTCTTCCTGGTTATATTCTAATATACTGGTCATTTCTACCTCCGCGCGATTCTTTCTTAGAAAATCGGAAAGTATTCCTTCATTTATACATTCATCTATGGCTGCTTTGACCGCTTTGTCAAGTGAGCCGAGTTCTTTCTTATATCTTCTCACTAAAGCGACATACTGTGAGTAGTCTTTTAACGTGCGGCACTGCTTCATAAGCTCGGAGTTCCTGCCGTAGTTGACGTTGAGGACAGTCACCCTGAGTTCGAGTGCAGGATTATCTACGATTGTTTCATATGCATCGGAGAGCCTGTATTCGCCTCTGTCTTCGATTTCCTTCTCGCCATTATAGAATACAATGAAGTTCGGAGTAGGAATCTTCTGTACAGTGGAAGAGTAGAGTGACTTTGTCTCAACCAGCTTGTTGTACTCGGCTGCTATGTAGATCAGGTCACGGAGCGGTATGTTGGGATTGACTGTCGACTGGTGCTCATACAGGTATATGCCTGTGTCGAGCAGGAAAGCAAGGTCATTTTTAAACCCAAGATATACTGCGTTCTCCAGTGTGACAATCTCTAAATCATCATATTATGTTAGTATAATTATTGTTTTTTATAAAGCTTCTCAGCTTCGTGGTACTCCTCTAGGGATACACCGAGGGTGTCGCAGGCTTCTTTGAGGGAGACATTCTTTTTCGAGATGTAGTTTTGAATCATTTTATATTGATTTATTCGACCTTCATTTAATCCAGTGATATGCCCTTCATCATACCCGGCTCTGTGTTCCGCTGCCCTGAGCTTCTTTTCTTCCTCTTCCTGGTTATATTCTAATATACTGGTCATTTCTACCTCCG
>CAMEEX010000227.1 GCA_945915235.1 uncultured Clostridia bacterium
TGGCAAGGTCTTGCAGATTAAACAATATATTGGTATTTGAATGGCAAAAGCATGGTTAAATATTGAAAAATATACAAAGTATTGTTAAAAAAGCTTGTTTTTTCTGAGTGATGCCGTATAATTGATAAGAAGAATGTGTTTCTATGTTTTTTTGATAAACTTGTTATCATAAAGGAGAATAAAGGATGTTTGATTCAGGGGCATTTGGATATGTGAATGTGCTCTCGTCGGCGGCGGACGCGGCATGGACGAGGAATGAAATTCTTAATAACAACATCGCTAATGTTGATACGCCGGGTTTTAAGAGACAGGATATGAAGTTTGAAACCCTTTTGCAGAACGAGATACAGAGACAGGGAAAGACGAGTTCGACACTCGATCAGAAGGTTGCCAATGTAGATTATAGAAGGTTGAAGCCTTACGTATACACAGACAATGCAGAACTTTCGACAAGACTTGACGGCAATAACGTCGATATCGATGTCGAGGAGGCAGAGCTTGCATCCAATCAGCTTATGTACGATGGAATAATAGAGGGACTTAACAGTGAGTTCGAGAGAATGAAGGCTGTTCTGTCCAAGTAAATATAAACAGGGAGGTTAGGTATGGCATTATTCAGTTCATTTAATATAGCGGCATCGGGAATGACGGCACAGAGACTGAGAATGGATGTTATTTCCGAGAACATTGCCAATGTAAAGACTACGAGAACAGACGAGGGCGGAGCTTATGTCCGTAAGAATGTGGTCCTCAATGAGAAGGGAAACAATTACGGCATCAGAACCTTCAGTGAGATTTTTGATGCTACAAGAAGCGGAGTTGGGAATGGAGTTAAGGCGACAGCAATCGTCAATGATACCGATACGCCGATGGAGTTAGTATATGACCCGTCACACCCAGACGCTGACGAGAACGGATATGTGACATATCCTAATGTCAATATCATTACGGAAATGACAGACCTTATCGATGCGTCACGTTCCTTTGAGGCTAATGCGACAGCATTCGAGGCTTCGAAGAGCATGGCATCAAAGGGCTTACAGATAGGTAAGTAAATTATTTATATCACATAGTAAAGGTGAGGATTGTTTATGTCTACAGTTAATATTTTATCAGGTGTGTCGTCGGATTACCTTGCTAATTCCATCACCAATTCGAAAAACACCAAGACAGAGGGTTCAGGAAGTTTTGATGAATTATATCAGGCCGCGGTTAATCTTATTTCGGGAACCAACGGCTACATACAGCAGGCACAGCAGGCTGAGATTGATTATGCTATGGGAAAGCTTACGAGCACACATGAACTTAGCATAATAGAGGAAAAGGCGAATATTGCACTTCAGTACACTGTTGCAGTCAAGAACGGAATTCTGGACGCATACAAGGAAATTATGCAGATTCAGGTTTAGTAAGATAATACAGAGAACTAGTGATACAGGAGAGCACATATGCCGGATATAGTAAAAAAATACCTTGATAAGATAAAGGAATTTTGGAATAAATACAATAAAAAACAGAAAACGATATTTTTCTCCTCATTAGCAGTGGTAATTATAGCACTTGTAATTCTCGGAATGGTTCTGACACGGCCACAGACGGTTGTAGTGCGTTACTGTTCGACGGCATCGGAGGCAACCGAGGTGAGACAACTGCTCACCAGCAATGATATATCCTGTACGGTTGGCTCAAATTTTGAGATTATAATTGACAAGAATGATGAGATTGAGGCACAGCTTGTGCTCGGTTCGAACAATATAGCGTCGACGGGGTATTCATACAGCGATGTGCTTACAGGAAGCTTCTCACAGACGCAGGACGACAAGGATAAGCTTTATGTTGAACAGCTTCAGAAGAGATTTGAGGCACAGCTTGCAAAGATTGACGGTATTAAGAGTGCACAGGTCACCATCAAGTTTGAGGATTCTTCATCAATTTTTGAGGAGAACAAGGACGCACATATAACGGCCGTACTTGTGACCAGCAAGACACTTGATGAGTCAACTACAGAGGCTATTGGACTTATGCTTGCCAACAATGTCGGAAACAAGAATACGAACAATGTTGTCGTTATAGATGACAAGGGACAGCTTTTGTTTTCCGGAATTTCAGATTCGACTTTGTCAGGCAATACAACGCAGTATAAGTTCATGCAGGAACAGAGAAACAATCTTGAGGTTGAGGTTAAGAAGTTAGCTCTTGCGACACAGAATTATTCTGACGCTGAGGTTATGGTAAACCTTCAGTTTGATAACAACATAGTCACAGAGGTTGCACAGGAATACACGATACCTACCGGCTCGGAAGAAGGACTCAGAAGCACAAGCTATGAGGTAAACAGTACCAACGGAGCTACATCGGGTGGTACGGCAGGAACTGAGTCAAACGACAGCGATACGGGCTATGATGTTGAGCAGGGAACAGGCACCAACGGAGAGTATTCACTCACACAGATTGACTGGCTTCAGAACAGCAAATATACAACAACAGAGAAAACAGCTGCATCTGTTAAACTTGACGAGTCATCACTTTCAGTCATACTCACGAGATATGAAGTGGTATCGGAGGCTGATCTTAGAACGCAGGGACTGCTCGACGACATGACATATGATGAGTACAAGCTCGCGAACAGTGCGCCTGTCTCAATAACGGTTGAAGATGATTTGGCACAGCTTATAGCCAATGGTACCGGAATTTCTGCGAATAATATCGCAATTTCCGCCAATATGAAGTATGTATTTTTGGACACACCTGCAAGCAGCACACCTACATCATTTATTATTCAGATTGTGCTTGCAGTACTTATAGTAGCACTTCTTCTTTTCGTTGTATTCAGAAGTGCAAGACCTGTAACGGTCGAGGAGACGGAGCCGGAGCTCTCAGTCGAGGATATGCTTGCATCTACAAGAGAGAAGCAGGCGCCGCTTGAGGAGATTGATCTTCAGGATAAATCTGAGGCACGCAAGGCTATCGAGAAATTTGTACAGGAAAATCCGGAAGCAGTCGCAATGCTTCTCAGAAACTGGCTCAACGACGACTGGAATTAAGGTCTGCTTTGAACAGTGTTAATGGAGGCGTGAAATACGCTTCGGAATGGAGACAATATGGCAAAGAAAAATGGATTAGACGGAGTCCAGAAGGCAGCGGTGTTACTCATTGCCTTGGGACCTGAGATGTCATCGCAGATATTTAAGCATCTTCATGATGATGAGATTGAACAGCTTACACTTGAGATTGCCAATACCAACAGTGTATCGCCGGGGACTAAGGAGGAAGTGCTCAACGAGTTCTACGAGGTATGTCTCGCACAGCAGTACATTGCAGAGGGCGGTATCGGATATGCCAAGGATCTTCTCGAGAAGGCACTTGGTACAGACCGTGCCAAGGAGGTTATCGGCAAGCTCACAGCGAGCTTACAGGTACGTCCTTTCGAATTTGTGCGTAAGACGGATCCGGCGCAGCTTCTTAACTTTATACAGGATGAACACCCACAGACTATCGCACTTATTTTATCATATCTTTCACCGGCACAGTCGTCCATGGTTATCTCAGCTCTTCCACCGGAAAAGCAGGCGGACGTTGCAAAGAGAATTGCACAGATGGATAGAACTTCGCCTGATGTCATCAAGGAAGTTGAGGGCGTGTTAGAGCGCAAGCTTGCATCGCTTGTTAATCAGGATTACACCATTGTCGGTGGAGTTGATGCCATCG
>CAMEEX010000228.1 GCA_945915235.1 uncultured Clostridia bacterium
TCACATATCTTGGAACTGATGCACTTGCGGCTGTCGGCTCCATAAGCACGTTAAATGACCTGCTTGTAGGCTTTGTGGTCGGGCTGGCTAACGGCTTTGCGGTCATAATGGCGCAGCATTTCGGAAGCGGAAACCGCGATAAATCAAGAAAAGTATTTGCTCTCTCAATCCTTATGGGGCTTATTGTTACAGCACTTATTGTGGCGGGAAGCCTTATTTTTATGGATGGACTGCTCGACTGGATGAATGTGATGGACGAGCACAGGGGGACCTCAACTGAGTATATCACGGTGATTATAGCAGGACTTTTCTTCTCGATAATATACAATGTGCTGGCAGGAAATCTAAGGGCGATAGGCGATGCGTACACGCCGCTCATTTTCCTTGTGATATCGGCTGTATTGAATGTGGCGCTCGACATAATGTGTGTAAAATACCTGAAAATGGGAGTAAGGGGGGCCGCGGTGGCGACGGTTGCATCACAGGCGGTTTCTGCCGTGCTCTGCTTTATATATACATGGAAAAAGTATGCTTTTCTGCATTTCAGGTTAATAGATTTTGCTCCTAAGAAGGAGTTTGTAAAGCCGATGCTCGAGAGTGGAATGTCGATGGGGCTTATGAACTCGCTTGTCGCGTTCGGAACGCTGTCATTGCAGACGGCGATAAACACTCTGGGAACGAACACCATCGTGGCACATGCGGCGACGAGAAAGCTGTCAAATCTCTATATGATGCCTTTTAGCGTGTTAGGCACGACAATGGCCACCTACAGCGGTCAGAACTACGGCGCGGGTCGTTACGACAGAATACGCGCGGGTCTGAAGGTGTCGCTGGGCTGTTCATATATATGGTGTGTTATTGTGTTTATTGCGAGCTACACGATATGTCCGTATCTGATTGTGGCAATAACGGACACAAGCATACAGGAGGTCATAGATACGGCGTGTCTGTACCAGCGCTTTGACACCTGTTTTTATCTGATCGTGCCTACAATAACTATATTGAGAAACAGCTTACAGGGAATGGGCGACCATATAACACCTATCTTTTCGAGCGGACTTGAGCTTGTGGGAAAGGTGCTCATTGCGATGCTTCTGACGCCTGTTATAGGTTACTGGGGAATCATTATCTCTGAGCCTGTCGTATGGGCGGTTATGGTTGTCCCACTAATCATAAGCATGGTTAAGCGGATGAGAAAATCTGTTGTAAATGAGAAAATAAGGGTTGAAAAATAGTACATTATTCCGTATTGACATTTAAGTACAAATACTGCATAATGTATTTTGTACGTTATGGAAACACAATATATTGTGGTTATTTATTTGGGAGGGTTTTGATGAAGATTATAAAGAGAAATGGCTCGGAGGAAGTATTTGATGTGAGTAAGGTTGCCTCAGCCATTGCGAAGGCTAACGCTGCGGCAGACAATGCGCCTCTTAGCAAGGAGCAGATAGCTGATATAGCAGACTATGTGGAGTACAAGTGCAACAAGCTCAACAGAGCTGTGTCCGTAGAGGAGATACAGGATATGGTGGAGAACCAGATAATGTCCACCGGTGCATTTGATGTTGCAAGAGGATATGTTCGCTACCGCTATAAGCGTTCTTTAGTCAGAAAGGCGAATACTACAGATACGAGAATCCTTTCATTGATTGAATATAATAACGAAGAGGTTAAGCAGGAAAATTCCAACAAAAATCCGGCTGTAAACAGTGTTCAGAGAGATTATATGGCAGGAGAGGTCAGCAAGGATATCACGAGGAGACTTCTTCTCCCGGCAGAGATTGTTGAGGCTGATGAGCAGGGAATAATACATTTTCACGACTCGGATTACTATGCACAGCATATGCATAACTGCGATCTGGTCAATCTTGAGGACATGCTGCAGAACGGAACGGTTATCAGTGAGACACTCATTGAGAAACCGCACAGCTTTTCAACTGCCTGCAACATAGCAACACAGATTATAGCACAGGTTGCGTCAAGCCAGTATGGCGGACAGAGCATATCACTTGCACATCTTGCACCGTTTGTGAATATATCCCGTGAGAAGATACGCAAGGATGTCATGGAGGAGCTTGAACTCTTAGAGTGTAAGCCATCGGAGGACAAGATTTCAGAGATAGTCGAGGCGAGACTAAAAAAGGAGATTACCAAGGGCGTTCAGACAATACAGTATCAGGTAATCACACTCATGACGACCAACGGACAGGCACCGTTCCTTACCGTTTTCATGTACCTCAACGAGGCAAAGAATGAGCAGGAGAAGGCAGACCTTGCCATGATTATAGAGGAGACTCTAAAGCAGAGACTTCAGGGTGTCAAGAACGAGGCAGGAGTGTGGGTGACACCTGCGTTCCCTAAGCTTATATATGTCTTAGAGGATGACAACATAACCGAAGACTCCAAGTATTTTTACCTCACGGAACTCTCGGCAAGATGTTCAGCCAAGAGACTTGTGCCTGACTATATTTCAGAGAAGAAGATGAAGGAACTCAAGGAGGGTAACTGTTTCCCTGTTATGGGATGCCGAAGCGCACTTAATCCTTGGAAGGACGAGAACGGCAACTATAAGTTCTACGGTCGTTTCAATCAGGGTGTTGTGACAATCAACCTTGTAGATGTGGCACTCACCTCCGGCGGAGATTACACTAAGTTCTGGGAGATTTTTGATGACAGACTTGAGCTGTGTTATCGTGCACTTATGTGCCGCCACAACAGACTTAAAGGCACGCTTTCCGATGTTGCGCCGATACTCTGGCAGAACGGTGCGCTCGCACGCCTCAAGAAGGGTGAGAAGATAGACAAGCTTCTCTACGACGGTTACTCGACGATTTCGCTCGGCTATGCCGGACTTTATGAGTGTGTGAAATATATGACGGGACTTTCACACACGAATCCTGAGGCTACGCCGTTTGCAATCTCGGTTATGGAGCACATGAACGACAAGTGTAAGGAATGGACGGACAACACCAATATAGCCTTCAGCATTTATGGTTCGCCGATTGAGAGCACTACCTACAAGTTTGCAAAGTGCCTTCAGAAGAGATTTGGAATTATTCCGGGAATAACGGACAAGGGCTATATAACCAACAGCTATCATGTACATGTGACCGAGCCTATCGATGCATTCTCGAAGCTCGCCTTTGAGTCACAGTTTCAGGCTCTCTCGACGGGCGGAGCAGTCAGCTATGTTGAGGTTCCGAACATGCAGCACAATATACCGGCAGTGCTCGAGGTCATCAAGTTCATATACGAGAACATTATGTATGCCGAGCTCAACACCAAGAGCGACTACTGTCAGAAATGCGGTTTCTCCGGCGAGATACAGACTGTAGTTGACGAGGACAAGAAGATTGTCTGGGAGTGTCCACAGTGTGGAAACAGGGACGAGAACACACTCAATGTGGCGCGCCGTACCTGCGGATATATCGGAACGCAGTTCTGGAATCAGGGAAGAACGCAGGAAATCAGGGAGAGAGTACTTCATCTGTAAAATTATAAAAAGGTAAATTTAAGGGTGAATGAATTGTGAAAACATTTCTCAATTCATTCACTTTTTTATCACAAAAAGAACACAATTCGTTGTTATAGTGTACTCATAAAAGAAAGAGGGAAACGAAGAAAAGAAAATCCAGAAAGATAAATATGGAGGAAAAAATAAGG
>CAMEEX010000229.1 GCA_945915235.1 uncultured Clostridia bacterium
GTAATGGGTTTTTGACCTTTTGACCTCAACATCATCATATTATTGTAATAGTACTAAAATCTCTTTGACATAAAAGGAAAAGATGTTAATATGATAAGAGGGGAAGAGGGGAAAATCATAATATGAAGGAGAGAACTTATGAAAAGAATTAAGAAAATTCTGGCGGTAATGCTTGTGCTCGTTATGAGTATGGCGCTTGCAGCGGGCTGCAGCCAGAAATCGAAGCAGACCATGTTCAGCATCATGAAGGATGCCGGGACGATGACGAAGTATTCCTACAATGCGGATATGAAGCTTGAGTCAAGCATCAGCGGTCTTGAAAATCTTGCAGTTACCTTTAATGGAGTAAACGACGGCGAGGCTATGTCAGTCGGAGCTACGGTATGCTATTCGTTTATCACGGTCGATGTGGACAATTTTATCACACTGACGAAGGACGCAGTGTATGTCGATGTACAGACTGTGTTCGAAAAGCTTGCACCGATACTTTTAGGTTCGTCATACACGCTTGAGGATTTCGAAGATGAACTCGGTGTTGAGCTTAAATGCATCAAGCTTCCTCTGGTTGACGGTCTGGTAAAGTTAGACGGAAACAGCGAGGAGCTTACGAACACTTATGTCTCAATTCTTGAGAGCGCATTCAAGGATGTGAAGATTGACGAGGAGAAGGGTGTGTTCACTGCGAAGGTTGAGGGCGCAGAGCAGTTTTCAAAGGTGGTTGACGCGTTTTTGACGGCGCTTCTTGACAACAAGGACACTATTCTGGCAGAGCTTGACAAGAATGCCATCGACGAGGCTAAGCTCACCGAGCTTTTAAATCTTTACATGGACGAGGCTGTCAATGCAGTTGAGAAGTTCAACACAGACTATGAACTTGGTCTTACCGATGATGATATCGCATCACTCAGGGATGAGGCGAAGTCAGCAGTCGAGGAGGCAGTCGGCGAGGCAGAGCTTGACGATGCCAACTCCGTATACGAGGACGCATTTGCTGACATCAGCGACAATAAAGATGAGCTCGTTTCCGATATAGCGGATTTCGAGGACGGAACGGCAGACCTCACGGTATCTAACAGCCTTACCGGCAAGGAGGGCAGCAGAGTCTACACTTCCAATATTGAGCTCAATGTCGAGAATACCAACACAGATGAGGATTTACAGCTCAAGGTAAATTCAGTTATAACTGAGGACAGCAAGGTATCGGTAAGCGTTCCTTCAAGCTATACACAGGTTTCCGACATATTATATGCGGCACTTGTATTCGCATACGAAAATGATATGCTTGACGACTTGTTATATGGCGATATGTATAACTAATCTGAAGGATAGATAGGTTCTCATTTACGAGGATTTTCTAAACGCAGTGTCAGTTGATTTATACTGGTAAAAAATAAAAGCTCAGGGACATTTTGCTATTGTCCCTGAGTTTTTTTAATGAAATGTTCAACGGCGGTGTCCCAGGCGTTCTCAATGCTCTTGTCGAGCGTGAAGGTGTTGAGGGACGTTCCGGTTACGATGTTAAGAGATTTGTTCTCGTAGCGTATGTTAAGGTACAGCCCGCTTATCGTGTCCGGCGAGACATTAAGCCCGTTCTTGGCTATGAATGAGGCTATGGAGTGCGGCGGCATGGCAAAAACAGCCCTGATGCACAGAGGAGTGCGGCTGCCCTTTATGATGTTGAAGCAGTGCGGCTTGAGCATCGACCACGGCACAAACGGTGAGCCGGACAGCTCCTCCTTCTCGATATCGTTCAGAAAATCGTGAAGCAGCCTGCCGTCGATCTTGAAGGAGACGAAGGTGTCGAGTTCAATCTCGCGGCACAGAAAATGGTCGAAGGTCTCCTTGATGAAAAGATGTGACATGAAATCCTTGGCGTTATCTAATTCTATATTAATCATGTGCAGGTATATTCTCCAATCATATTTATTTTATAGTTGATTATCAGGCAGTCATAGCCGGCAGGGGATATTGCCACTTGCAACATTCCACGTTAATAAGTATAATGGGAATAAAATTTGTTGTAAATAGTCCAAAGGGAATAATACCGTCAATTAATGTTTAACACGGCTTTTTCCGAAAAACATAAAGGAGAAATTTGAAAATGGAATTTAAAAAATCATCTGACAGACTTATAAAATTTATCGGGGACGCCACCTGCTCGTTCACCACGGTGCAGACGGCGATAGAGCTGCTCAAGGGCGAGGGCTTCAAGGAGCTCGGGCTCGGCGCGGACTGGAAGCTTGAGAGAGGCGAAAGCTACTACGTCAATGTGTACGACAGCTCACTCATGGCGTTCACGGTCGGAAAAAATTATGATGGCGGAATGTTAAGGATTGCCACGGCGCACACAGACAGCCCGTCATTTTCCATAAAGCCACACCCGGAGATGAAATCGGCGATGGGCAATGTCGGCAAGTTAAATGTCGAGGGCTACGGCGGTGCGATACTCAACACATGGCTTGACAGACCGCTCTCGATAGCGCTTAAAGTGTCCATAGGGTCGGGTGATGTGTTCAACCCTGAGGTGAAGATAATGGATTTCAGGCGTCCTGTCGTTACCATACCTAATCTTGCGATACACATGAACAGGGAAGTGAACAAGGGCGTGGAGCTCAACAAGCAGGTCGACATGCTGCCTATATGCTGCCAGCCGGGAACGGATATGAACGATTTCTTCATGGAGTATCTTGCATCTGAATTGAATGTGGATAAGGAGGATATCCTTGACTATGAGGGGTATGTGTACAACACCGAGAAGGGACAGTATATCGGCTTTGACGATGAGTTCCTGCTCTGCCCGAGACTCGACAATGAGACTTCCGTTGTGGCTTGTCTTGTTGGAATAATGGAGAGCAGCAGGGCAAACAGGGATAATGCAGGGGACAGTCAATTAAACGGCAACGAGGACGGAATAAACGCTATAATGGTGTTCGACAATGAGGAAATCGGAAGCATGACCAAGCAGGGCGCGAACTCGTCGGTGCTCACATTTATGCTTGAGAAGCTCTACAGAAGCCTCGAGAGCGACAACGAGACCTCCGACGATGTGAGGGCAGGCTACATCAACAGAGTGTTAAACGGCATGATGATCTCACTCGATGTCGCGCACGCAACACACCCGAATCACCCTGAGAAGAATGACCCGACCAATGCCATTGCGATGAACGGCGGACCTGTGATCAAGCGCTCCGCGGCGCAGCGCTATGCGACGGACGCGAGGGCAGTGGGAGTAGTTGAGCAGATATGTAAGAAGGCGGACATTCCGTACCAGAAGTTCTCAAACCGCTCGGACATGGTCGGCGGCAGCACGCTCGGACCTATATCGGACATTCAGCTTCCGATGATCACGGTTGACATCGGTGTTCCTATTCTTGCGATGCACTCCGCGATGGAGACCATGGGCGTGAAGGATCAGGCATACATTGAGGAACTCGTTAGAGGGTTCTTCTGCTATTAATATTTGAGACTTTATATAAAATTAATATTAAATCTTTTTAAAGCAAAAGCTTATTATCTGTAAAGAAATAAGTTTTTGCTTTTTTACTCTTTTCAAATGTAGTATAGTGTGCTATGATAATCTAGTATTGAAAACTAGATGAAATAATATCGAATGATGTGATATTTGGTATGAACTTCGAA
>CAMEEX010000230.1 GCA_945915235.1 uncultured Clostridia bacterium
TGGCGAGTGAGACGCCGCAAAACGGCACACAGAAGCAGAGCGATGCCGCAGCGCAGGATACGGAAACCGGGTCGACCCCACAGCCGGAGGCTACAACAGCATCACAGAAGGATACTGCATCTGAGAAGGATATGACCTCACAGCCGGAAAATGCATCGCAGACAGAGCAGTCAACTAAATCAACAACGGATACAGCATCGGAACAGGAGACCGTTTCAGGCGGTGCATCAGGGGCATCTGACGGCACACCGTATGCACAGCACGGCAGGCTGAGTGTCAATGGGACGGCGCTGACGGACGAGCACGGGGTGGCATATCAGCTTCAGGGCGTGAGCACGCATGGGATTGGCTGGTTTCCACAGTATGTGAACGAGGATACCTTTGCAGAACTGGAGAGCTGGGGGGCAAGCGCGGTGAGACTTGCCATGTACACGGCTGAGGGCGGCTACTGTGAGGGCGGTGACGCGAACAAGGACAAGCTGAAGGCACTTATTGACACCGGAGTTCAGGCGGCAACCGACCTTGGAATGTATGTCATTATAGACTGGCATGTTTTAAACGACCATGACCCGTGGAATTATGCCGATGAGGCGGAGAAATTTTTTGCCGAGATGTCCGAGAAATATAAGGACTACGGCAATGTCATTTACGAGATATGCAATGAGCCGAACAGTGGTCCCGACTGGAGCAGGGTAAAATCTTATGCGGAGAAGATAATTCCTGTAATCCGCGAAAATGCGCCTGATGCCATTATAATAGTAGGAACGCCGACATGGTCACAGGATATCGACAAGGCGGCAGCGGACACTATAACCGGATATGACAATATAATGTATGCTCTTCATTTTTATGCGGATACACACAGGGATTACTTGAGGGAAAGAATGAAGAGTGCGATTGATGCCGGACTTCCGGTTATTGTGTCGGAGTTCGGAATATGTGATGCGTCGGGAAACGGCGGCAACAATTATGACGAGGGCAGCAAGTGGATAGAGGCAATGGACGACTACAATGTGAGCTATTTCATCTGGAACCTTTCAAACAAAGCGGAGACCTCGGCTCTCATATCGAGCGGCTGCAGCAAGCTGTCAGGGTTTGAGGACAGTGAGCTGTCTGAGTCGGGAAGATGGTATAAGGATTTATTAAGCAAATAAAGTGAGGAAAACAACATGGGAGAGAGATTAACTGCGAGTGATGTTAAGAAGATTGAGGAAGAAATAGAGTATCGCCGCCTGGTTGAGCGAAAGAGAATTTTGAATGATGTCAAGGAGGCAAGGGCGCAGGGCGACCTGAGCGAGAACTTCGAGTACTATGCGGCAAAGAAGGAGAAGAACAGAAATGACGGGCGCATACGCTACCTTGAGAAAATGTTGAAATATGCGACGATAGTTGACGATACCTCAAAGGACGATGAGGTCGGCATGAACAACACCGTCGATGTGTATTTTGAAGATGACGACGAGACGGAGACCTACAAGCTTGTCACGAGCATAAGGGGCGACTCAATGCACAACTACATAAGCATCGAGTCTCCGATTGGCAAGGCCATCATGGGACACAAGGTCGGCGACAGGGTTCAGGTTGTGGTCAATGAGAACGTGAGCTACTATGTCCGGATAAAGAAGATTGACAAGACAACAGATGACAGCAATGACAGAATTAAGGAGTTCTAGTGAAAAATATGCTCGATAGCATATTTTTCACACGGCTATTTGTTTCTGAGCGAAAGCAAATAGCTTTTATGGCAGAAGAGAAATCACCTTCGCGAATTTCTCTTCGCCTCTTCGCGGCAAGGCGCTCAGAAATGAGGATAAGTGTGAAAAATACATCTAATAAAGCAGTAAAAGACAGGGAAAAATATATAAGTTCACTTGTAAAAGAGATGACCTTGGACGAGAAAATCGGCATGATACATGGCGCGGGATTGTTCAGGACGGCGGGTGTGCCGCGGCTTGGAATACCTGAGCTTCACATGTCGGACGGACCTATGGGTGTGCGTCAGGAGCTTGTTGACAATGAGTGGAAGGGCGTTTATGACAGGGAGGATATGGTTACATATCTTCCGTCTAACAGTGCTATAGCAGCCACCTGGAACCCTAAGAGGGCTAAGGAGTGCGGCGAGGTTCTCGGCGAGGAGGCAAGAGGCAGGGGCAAGGACGTCATACTCGCGCCGGGAATTAACATAAAGAGGACGCCGCTCTGCGGGCGCAATTTTGAGTATATGAGTGAGGACCCTTATCTGGTGTCGGAGATGACTGTTCCGCTCATCAAGGGTATACAGAAGTCTGACGTTGCGGCATGTGTGAAGCATTTTGCAGTGAACGGTCAGGAGACCAACAGGCTGTGGGTTGACACCGTTGTTGATAAGAGAACGCTCTATGAGCTGTATCTGCCTGGCTTTGATGCCGCGGTGAACAGGGCACATTCCTACTCGATAATGGGAGCTTACAATATGCTTAACGGGCAGCACTGCTGTGAGAGCAGATATCTGCTGGGGGATATTTTAAGAAAGGAATGGGGCTATGACGGAGCCGTGATAAGCGACTGGGGAGGTGTGCATGACACCGTGGCAGCCGCCAAGAGTGAGCTCGATATAGAGATGTCGGTTACATATAATTTTGACGAGTACTGCATGGCAGCTCCACTCAAAAAGGCAGTCAAAGAGGGCAGGATAAAGGAAAAGCATATTGATAAAAAAGTGTCAAATATCCTCAGAATGATGTACAGGCTCAAGATGCTTCCGGGCACAGGAACGAGGAAAAAGGGCTGTTTTCACAGTCTTGAACATGTACGGGTGGCGCGAAAGACTGCCGAGGAGGCAGTTATACTCCTTAAAAATGACAAAAAGCTTCTTCCTCTTGAGCTTGACACGCAGGTTGCGGTGATAGGTCAGAACGCGGTTTCCATTCACTCAAACGGCGGTGGGAGTGCCGAGATTAAGGCACTCTACGAGGTGACACCGCTCAGGGCGCTTATGAATATCGGCGGAGGAGATGTACATTTTGTGTATGAGCCGGGTTATGTGGTGCCTGAGAGGACGCAGGGGCAGGACGAGAGCTGGCAGGAGACCTCACTTGAAAATGCTGACGGCAGGAAAGATGCGGAGGACGCAGATTTACATAAGAAGGCGGAGGAGTACAGGCAGAGAGCCGTACAGCTTGCAAAGGAAAATAAGCAGACGATAATCTTTGCGGGGCTAAACCATGACTATGATGTCGAGGGAATGGACAAGAGCACATTAAAGCTTCCGTACTGTCAGGACGAGCTTATTGAGGCGGTTCTTGATGCGAACCCGGACACAGTCGTGGTCATCATGGGAGGTGCTCCCGTTGAGATGCCATGGCTTGACAAGGCAAAAGCGATTGTGTGGTATTATTACTCAGGTCTTGAGGGCGCATCTGCGGTTGTCGATGTCCTGACGGGCAGGGTAAATCCGTCGGGCAGATTGCCTGAGTCGTTTCCAAAACGAACGGAGGACGTGTATTCGGTTAAGCTCGGTGAGTTCGGCAGGGAGGACAGACTCGAGTATAAGGACGGCGTGTTTGTGGGCTACAGATATTATCTCAGCAGCAATGTAAAGACGAATTTCTGTT
>CAMEEX010000231.1 GCA_945915235.1 uncultured Clostridia bacterium
ATATGTTGGTCATAAAGAAAAATGAATAATTGCCAACGTTTACTTGACACAAACTATTGTAAATTGCTGATAGCTAAACTGTGCTATATGTGTTATATTTATGTATATCACGACTTTTGTGAGAAGAGAAGCAATGCATACACGGAGGTATGCTTTGCCCCATCAGGTAATTGCGAAACGCAATGTAAAACCGCCCGGTAACATGGGCTTTTCTCAATGAATACCGCTTAAAAGTTTGATACATATTATCAGGCGGTAATAGTTGCGCCAAAAGTAAGAAAAAATAGCTATTCTTACCGCTTGCATTAGCAATTTTCTATCTCAGGCAGTAAAATTAACACCTTATTATCACAAAAAGAGCTGATATACTGGAAATCATACGGCTTAACAGAACAACAAAGTCAATCAAGCGGTAATTCGCTTCTGAGCAACTCCGTTATATCATGAGGAGGTTTCCTCATGAGGAGGTTTCCTCGTGAGTAAGTTTCCTTATGAGTAGGCTTCCTTATGAGTAGGCTTCCTCAACAATTTCGCTGTTCGCCAGAAGTGAGCAGGCTCCCTCCGGCTCTCCTGCGCTCAATATATCACAAACCGAGAAGAGAGCTTTGATTTTAGTACAAAGCTGCCGTATTTGTGCGGCCTGCGGCGTTTCGCAAACGCCTATAATCCCATCAACAAAAAGGAGTACCCCAAAAAATATAATGCAATCATCATTTGACAAGTCAAAGATAAAGATAGAAATTGTAAGAAGCTCCAGAAAAACCCTCGCCATCGAAATCCGTCCGGATCTGCGTGTTATCGTCCGCGCGCCATACGAAGCACCCGGAAGCTCTATCGAGCAGTTTGTCGCAAGCCGCGCAGACTGGATATCCGCACATCTTATTAAGATGGAGGAAAAGAACAGTTTACGCCCGACATCACCTCCCGTCAAGCCACTCACAAGAGATGAGCTTCACGCTCTCGCCGACAGGGCTATCGACTATATACCCAAAAGAACAGCTCACTTTGCGCCGCTCGTCGGTGTCACCTACGGACGCATAACCATAAGAAATCAGCTAACCCGATGGGGAAGCTGCAGCAGCAAAGGTAATCTCAACTTTAACTGCCTGCTGATGCTCGCTCCCGCAGAGGTCATCGACTATGTTGTGGTGCATGAGCTGTGCCACCGCAAGGAGATGAACCACTCTGCCGCATTTTGGAATGAGGTTGCCAAAATTCTCCCTGATTATAAGGAGCAGGAAAAATGGCTGAAAACCCATGGCAATGAACTAATGAAGCGCATGACCGGTTAGCCGCCAATCATACGCTTCAGTTTTTATAATATGATGTTTGTCCAATTAACATCAAGCCTCATTTTTCCTGCCCCTGCTTCCCGACATTCTCACTCCCAAAAGTAAAAGTATCGGGAATATTATCGCGAACAGTATTCCCATCTTCAGATTGTTTCCGAATGAGCTCGAGATAAGTCCTACCAACGTCGGTCCTCCCGAGCAGCCCATGTCGCCTGCGAGCGCGAGCATCGCGAACATCGCCGTGTCGCCGCCCTTAATCGCCGCTGATGCCTTGCTGTATGTTCCGGGCCACATTATTCCGACCGAGAAGCCACACACGGCACAGCCGATAAGCCCGACAACCGGTGACGGAACGAACGCTATGCACAGATATGAAACAATGCACAGAACACAGCTATAGCTCATAAACTTATCGAGCTCGAATTTTTCTCCGTATTTACCATATATAAGTCTTGCCATTCCCATCAGCATGGCGAATGCCATCGGTCCCGCGAGGTCGCCAACGGTCTTTGTCACGCCGAGTCCTTTTTCCGCGAAGGTCGATGCCCATTGGCTGACGGACTGCTCTGAGGCTCCGGCACACAGCATCATAAGCATCATCAGCCAAAACACCTTATTTTTAAACAACTCCTTAAGGCTGAGTCCCTCCTCTCCCTCTTCAATGAGCGAGTACATCGGCGCCGTTGCAAACAGCAGTATATTGGCAACCGGGATAACCGCCCATATGACAGTAAGCACACGCCAATTAGCTATTCCGAACACAGCAAAGAACAGCGTCGACAAAAGCACAACTCCCATATGTCCCCAGCAGTAGAAAGAGTGTAAAAGACTCATCGCCTTCTCCTTGTTGTCGGTCGGACATGCCTCTATAATCGGGCTTATAAGCACCTCAATGAGCCCTCCGCCAATCGCGTAGAAGAATACCGATATGAGTATTCCGATGTACGGGTCAGGCATAATTTCCGGAAGAAATGATAGAAGTATGAGTCCCACCGCCGCGCATATATGCGCTATGATGACCGAAGCCCTGTAGCCGATTTTGTCGATAAAGCCTGCCGAGAGCATGTCGACGAACAACTGGATAACAAAATTAATCGTTATCAGGAAGGTTATCTTCGACAGTGGAATGTCATAGATATTCTGAAATGTGACAAACAACAGCGGAACGAAGTTGTTCACTATCGCCTGGACTATGTAGCCTATGAAGCAGGCGTACATTGTCTTTTGGTAATTCTGTTTCATTTTTAAATTCTTTTCTCCTTTTAACAACCTATTCCGACTTAACTCTATGCTTATTCATATACATAAAGTGGTCTGCCTTGTCAAACAGGGTTCTAAGCGTACACTCCTTGTAGTCGGTAGACACTGCCCAGCCCTGCGCGTAGCTTATCGGAATGTTCTTTCCGTAGCTGTTAAACTGTATGACTTCGTCGTGAAGCTCGGTCAGGACATTGTTTACGGTATCAGCTTCGATATCATACAATATCGCCACGAACTCATCCCCGCCGTACCTTCCGACAAAATCCTTCGCCGGAACAACATTTCTTAGCACCCTCGCAAAGCTCGCAATGAGCTGGTCGCCTGCCGAATGACCTAACGTATCATTCGCATTCTTGAGGTTGTTAAGGTCGAACATTAGGCACGCCGTCGGCTCCTTTATAAATGCCATGTCGCCAAAGAGCTCCTCGCACTTGCTCTTGTTAGGAAGCCCTGTGTGCCCATCTATGTACGCCTTCTGTTCAAGTATCCTGTTTTTCCTGCTTATCCTCATCGCCGATATCGACTGCCCCACAATGAGTACAAACAGAACCATCATATCAAGCGCCGACAGAAGCTCCAGAAACTTTATCTGCTTGGCAATCTTGTCGGAGTAGACCTCCGCCGCCGAAACGGTCTCATCGGCAAGCTCAAAATAGGTCTCGCTCATTGACACTATATCTGTCGCCTCGTAACCGTCCGTTCTTACCTTCTGTATCTGCCTTTTAATTCTTGCCCAATAGCGTATGAGACTGTCCAACTTCTTTTGGTAATTCGTATCATCGAGACCTACAAGGTTATAGTTACCATCCTCGTATTTTAAATCAGTCAATATATCGTCAAGGTACTGAACAAGCTCATCATTCTGATTTCCCGTTATCTCAAGCTTGACAAGTCTCTGAGTAGCACCGCGCACAAGCCCTGCATAATTGATAACTCTGGCTGTTCCCTGTAAATGTTGAATCTGAACTATCATCATAACTACAAGCACAATGAGTACCGATATGAGAACA
>CAMEEX010000232.1 GCA_945915235.1 uncultured Clostridia bacterium
TACTCAATATCTTCTATATCGTTCTGTGATGCAAAATACTGTGTCACAGCCTTTATTACCATATTGTTGGTGAGCCCTTTTACAAGTGGGTAAATTGGCTGTATATAGTGAAGCTTCTGCTCGTACTCAGCCATGTTATAGAGCTTGGGCTGTTCCATCGAGGCGAGTTTCCCCTTTATGACAACCCTTCCGCGTACCATGTACCTGTAGCCGCGCTTTAAAGCCCCCTTCATAAACGGCATGTTAAACCATGTCAGCTTGATGCGTTCGTTCTGTTCATCGACAGCAAAGACGGTCGTGATATTGAGCCTTTTCATGGGCTTTACTTCAACGTCCGAGGCTATGCACAGATACAGCGTGTAAACGCCGTCCTCCTCTATCTCACTTATCAGAGTGGCATCCTTATATATGTCATAACTGCGCGGATAATAGTATGGAAGCTGTGAGGTGTCCGTTATCCCCGCCTTTGCAAATAACTGTTCAGTTTTCTCTCCTATTCCTTTAAGGCTGCGAAGCTTCATACGGGTTTCCTTCCGAATTATACAAATTATCCCCTCACAGAAGATTTGCTATGAGGGGATATGCTCTTTCAAACCGTTTATTAAGTATGAAAAGAACATCTAAACCGGCAAATTGCCCGATTTAGATGTTCTGCCATTTCTATTCCACGGATACAATGTAATAGTAGATTGGCTGGCCTCCGCTGTGGACTTCAAGGTCAAGGTCAGGGTATGCTTCCTCAAGCTTGGCAGTGAGAGATTTGACATCCTCGTCAGAGACATCTTCGCCATAATATACACTTATAAGCTCGGAGTCATCGTCTATGAGTTGCGAGAGCATGTCGAGAGTGGTTCCCTCGATATCCTTGCCAACGGAGAGAATTGTCTTGTCTCTGATGCCCATGATATCGTTCTGCTTAATCTCTTTGCCATCCATGGAAGTGTCACGGACAGCGTAGGTAACCTGACCGGTCTTGACATTCTTCATTTCGGCTGACATATTCTCGAAATTAGCTTCAGCGTCGGCTGATTCATCGAAATTGATGAGTGCCGTTATTCCCTGCGGTATCGTCTTAGATGGAACAACAAATACCTTCTTATCCGTAACGATAGACTGTGCCTGATTGGCTGCGAGTATGATGTTCGAGTTGTTAGGAAGGATAAACACGTTCTCGGCGTTGACATTGTCAATTGCGTTGAGCATATCCTCCGTGCTAGGGTTCATGGTCTGACCGCCCTCGATGACTACGTCGACACCCAGCCCGTCAAATATCTCGCTGAGTCCTGCACCGGCGGATACGGATATGAAGCCGTACTTCTTCTTAGGCTCAGAAGCCTTCTTGGAGGCCTCCTCGGCAGCCTTCTTCTCTGCCTCAGCCTTCTCGGCTTCCTTTATGAGCTTTTCCTTGTGCTCCTCGCGCATATTATCTATCTTCATCTTGCTGAGAGAACCGTAGGTAAGTGCCTTCTGGATTGCGAGACCAGGATCGTTGGTATGTACATGTACCTTAACAATCTCGTCGTCTGCCACAACAACAATGGAATCACCAATTGACTCAAGATAAGCCTTGAAGTTGAGCTCATCGCCATTATCGAACTTCTTCTCTACGTTAATGATAAATTCGGTGCAGTAGCCGAACTTGATATCCGCCTGAACGGCATCTGCCTCAACCTTGGCTGTAGCAGTGCTGCCGAGTGCTGCGGTTAAGTCAATCTCCTTGCCAAGCAGGCAGTCGTATGCGCCTGAGATTACCTCGATGAGCCCCTGTCCGCCTGAGTCTACAACCCCAGCCTCCTTCAATACAGGAAGCATCTCAGGGGTCTGTGAGAGCACATAGCGTCCATGCTCGATAACCTGTCCTAATATCTCCTCTAAATCACCGTCCTCACAGGCAAGCTCATTCATCTTGTCGGCAAGACCCTTGGCAACGGTGAGAATTGTTCCCTCCTTAGGCTTCATAACTGCCTTGTAGGCTGTCTCCGTCGCCTTCTGGAAAGCTCTTGCAAGCACCATGGCATCGATAACCGCAACAGTCTTGATTTCCTTGGTGAAGCCTCTGAAAAGCTGTGAGAGGATAACGCCTGAGTTACCGCGCGCACCTCTAAGTGAACCGCCGGATATAGCCTTTGACAAATTCTCGAAGTTCGGCGCGGATATGGAGCTGACCTCCTTAGCTGCCGACAGAATGGTCATGGTCATGTTGGTTCCTGTGTCTCCGTCAGGTACCGGGAATACATTCAGTTCGTTTATCATCTCTTTCTTTGCTTCTAGATTGGCAGCTCCTGCGAGAAAACACTTCTTGAGCATAGCTGCATCTATGGTATTAATAGCCACTGTTAAATCCTCCTTAAATAACGGTTAGTCAATTACTCTTACGCCATCAACAAATATATTGATCTGCTTAATCTTCATGCCTGCAAATTCCTCAACCTTATATTTCACACTGTTGACAAGGTTGTCTGCAACTGCGGCTATGGAAACTCCGTACGATACAATAACATGAAAATCCAAAGTAATCAAGTTCTCTTCATCAATCTTTACATTAATTCCGTGTGTAAGGCTCTCTCTTTTAAGGAGCTTAACAAGACCGTCCTTCATGCTGACGGCAGCCATTCCGACAATACCGAAGCTCTCGATAGCAGTTGTTCCTGCGAACATCGCGATAACCTCCGGGTCTATCATAACTGTTCCTAATTTATTCTCAATTCGACCTTTCATGGTTCCTCCAATCTCCGTGTAGTTCACGGTATACAAAGTCATGATGTCATTATTATACATTATTATTGTATAAAATGGAACTTAAAAGTGAAAAACTTTAAAAAAATATTTTTTTTACTTGCAAAATCTTCAAATATCTGTTATCATAACTTCTGTTGTCAGCCGAGTAGGCATTATTAAGCTTTGAGGAGGTGCAATCATGGCAAAGTGTGCTGTTTGTGATAAGGGTGCTCATTTTGGACTCAAGGTAAGTCACTCTAACAGAAAATCAAACAAGATGTGGAAGTCAAACGTTAAGTCAGTTAAGGTTTTGACAACAGCAGGTCCAAGAAAGATGTATGTATGTACTTCTTGCTTAAGATCAGGCGCTGTTACAAGAGCGTAGTCAAGAGTTTGATGTTAATTAAGCCTCGGAATTTTCCGAGGCTTTTTTTTCATTCATTTACAGCAGCAGAACAGATTGTACCCGCACAGCATCAGAAGAATAATTATAACAATTCCCCAGAATACATTTTCTATAAGCAGCCCTATTATCATTCCCACTGCAATCCAGAACATCATAAAACCTATTATTCTCACCACAGAAGTCATCTCCCTGACATTTGCTGCTCTATTATATTATATGCAGATACGCAGGCAAACATGCATATAGCTGCCATGTCCGCCTGCGTATTTCTTCTAAATTCATATGAAATTCAATCGTTTGTGACATCGCCGCTTCCGTCGAGGGATATCTTATCTCCGAGATAGGTCGGCTTCGGCTTAGATACAGCCATGATAAAA
>CAMEEX010000233.1 GCA_945915235.1 uncultured Clostridia bacterium
TTTTGCATGAAAATCAGGTGTTTACACCAGATTTACTGGTGGGAAAGTTGAGTAAATCTTATTTTACCATTAAAAATATTATAGTTAGATACCCACATAATAGAAAAGCACGACAAAATTGACTGTACAACTGTCCATATTGTCTTAAATAACATTGTTATATTATCATTATTTTTTTCTTTTGTCAAACCCTCACTAAAAATCACCCGTTCATAGAATTTATTCATACCTTAACGCAGATACCCTAACCCCCGCAACCTCTGCCATACCTTTCAGTGCTTCTATGCCGGCCTTATCCGCAACCATTGTAAATGCGTAGATATTCAGTCCGTTATTTTCAATATTCTCTGCTAGTCTCTCATAAAACGCACCGCTCGTTTCCACACTCATCATTTTCCTGAACTGCTCCTGTTCTGAAAAATATCGCAACAAGCTGGAAACATGTGTTGTCATGTCAGCCTCAGATATCGCTGTCTCATCACCAACCGGCTGAATCAATGACAGCGAAAACTGTGTAAGCAAAGGATATTTCTGCCCGTCAAAATATAATTCCGAGCAGGAATTTAACGGTCTAAAGCCAATATTTTCAGGCACATAATATACCGTGTTCTCGTTATCCTGCGTCTCAATAATTTCACCTGTGTATTTGTCAACATTATTGGTAAAACATAATTTACACCAGTTGGCATTTATATTATTAACGCGCTCCCACTCCAAAAACTCATCATATTTCATCACCGAGGACAATGTCACATACACCATATATTCATCGGTTTCGTTAAGTTTTTCTGTTTCATTTAATTTATCGGTTTCATTAAAAATTAACGTACTTTGCGTTTTTTCCGTAGACTGTGTTTTTCCCGCATCTTCCGTATTTTCATCAGGCTGTGCGGTGGAATTTACCGGATTTTGAACAGGCATAAAACGATTAATTGCCGGAAGCTTAAATACATTGTTATCATAGAGCAGCATTTTCCCCTTATTTACAACGCCTCCCACATCGACAAAATTATCGCCGTAGCTGAACAACTGCGGAATACATATATCATATTTTGCATTCCCGCTGCCGCTTACAATAACCTTGTCCCTATACACGCCGGGCAAAAAAAGTTCGCTGTACACCGCCATATCCAACGACATTCTGTAGGTCTCATCGCCGTTTGATGCGTGCCCCACCACCTGTGCGGGATTATAATATCTCGCATCAGCAATCTTTGGTAATGCGAACACAATAAAACATACTATTGCGAGCACAATCGCTCCTACAATCACGCCCGTCCTTATAAATGTATTTCTTATAGATTTTTTAATAAATCTGGTAAAACCCTGTTCGTCGGAAAGACTCTGTTCATCTGCTGTCACTGAATTATCTTTATCCGTTCTGCCATTTTTATACCCGGATATTTTTTCTTCCTGAATCAGCTCTTCCGCGTCCAAATCAAAAAGATATTCGCTGATTGCCGACTGTCTCTCAATGTCCTTTTCGACCTGCTCCTTCTGTTTTTCGTCCAATTTTCCTGTCCTGTACAATTCCATTATTTCTTTATATGTCATAGCCCATCTCCTCCAATTCTTTTTTTAATTGTTGTCTTGCCCTGTGCGCCAAAACTCTTATGTTTTCGGGCGACGTTTTCATAATCAAGCTTATTTCCCTCTGCGACATTCCGCAAAAATATTGTAAAGTCAGTACCTCGCGATATCTCTGCTCCAGCTTTCTCATGGCACGTTGAAGCATTATGGAGCGTTCCTCGTCCAGTATTCTGTTTAGCTGCGCCTCAGCATTTTTATCCGATAATGTCTCCTCAATCTCCTCCGTCGACGATGCATGCGCGTCCTTTTTTCGGTAATTAAAATAACTGTTTCTCGCCACCGTATACAGCCACGCCCGCATATTCGCATGGCTATCCTTCAGCGATAATAATGCCTTCAAAAACGTCTCCTGCGTCAAATCCTCCGAAACCTAAGTGTTATTGCAAAGGGAGAATACATACAGATAAATTTCTCTATAATACTGTTAATATAGCTGTTTTAACAGTTTATTGTCCATACCTCTCCTCTCTTTCGTCTCTCCCTACAGATAATCGCAAAAACCGGTATATAATTGCATGACATTGTGCACTTATAAATTTATGTACTGCCATTATTAATCTGTGTTTTTGATTATCTGTTATACACATATAACAACTGAATACGGGGAATGTTACATGTAAATTTTATTTTTTTGTATATTGTAAGCACAATAATGGGGCGGCATCAGTAAGATACCACCCCAAAACATCGACAGCCTGTCTCATTCTTTTGACAACCTGCTGTCTGAAAAATATCTCATGCCATATTGGCTATCACTTGTTGTGTTATAAAGGTAACAGGTTCCGTTCTCCTGCGCGATTGTAAATCCGCATTTCCTATGAGTTGCAAGTGAAGCCGTATTTTTCTTGTTCACGCAATCGCGGATATCAACCGCACCTTTAAGGCTGTACAAATTTATTATGTCATTCAAAAGCCTTGTTGCGTAACCCTTTTTCCTATGCTCCGGTGCCGTTTCCAAAGCCTCGAGATAATAAAAATTATCTATTTTGCTGAGTCTCGCCGCGCATAACGGTATCCCGTTTTCCTCCAAAACATAATATTTATTATCTGCTGTCGCAAAAAACTTCTGAAAGAAATTCACAAAATTTTCTATCTCATTTTTAAGAGTACTTTCAAATTCTTCGTCCGTAAAAGCCCCTTTTTCCGAACAATATTCCTTTGCATTTCCAATACAGGATTCCATATAGACATTATGTACAAGCGAATACATTTCTTCCCTTGTCATCTCATCATATTCTTTAAACACTATATTCTCCATCTTATCGTAGCCTCTCCAGTTCTTCCATCATAGCCGGTCTTTTCTTATATTTCACTTTCCAATCATCAACTATGCTTTCAACAACTTTTGTCCCACCCTTCATTTTCTTCATTCTTTGAAGCTGCGATACAAGTTCTGAATAATATTTTCTTGTATTCGGAGTTAATGCCATTTTATTTATTTCATCACTGTACTTTTTTAGTATCTGTTCAGAGTAATCTTTTTTCAAAATACTCTCATACTCCTGCACAGCATATAGTCCCGGACATTTCAATACATATTCCAATAGTCTATCATATAATTTTTCTTCATTATACAATCTGTCAATATGATCAAAAATTGTAAGCTTGTTAAATATCTCCTCTCTCTTTACCACCCACTCCTCCGGCGTATACTGACTTTTTAATTCCATAAATGTCTCCAAATTACCTTTTTCATATTCAAGTTGGAGTTTCCATAACTGTTCTATATAAGCATTTTTATTTTCCTGTATACGATAAATTTCTTTTTTCTTCTTTATATGTCCGGCAATCTTCCAGTCAATACCCTTATCCAATTTTATACACTCATCCAAAATCTTAATTACTCAACTTTCCCAGCAGATATTTCCGAATAAGGCCTGAATAAATGCGGC
>CAMEEX010000234.1 GCA_945915235.1 uncultured Clostridia bacterium
ATAGTAATTATGCAACTTTCAGCCACTTTCACGGCATCACCGTGAATAATATAGGATAAGTTTTAAATAAATTATGTATGTAATTACGTGAATGTAAAATGTAAGCGAGGTTGTACATAATGGCAACATATTCGTATGAGATTGTCACAAAGGAAGGCAAGAAAAAGAAGGGAAACGTCGAGGCGGACAGCTTAGATAAAGCAAGGGCAGCCTTAAAGGCTGAAGCAAGCATGGTTGTGTCCATCAAGGAGGCGTCTCTTCTCAACAAGGATATTGATATAAATATAGGAAAGAAGAAAGCTTCCGTAAGAGACCTTTCAGTTTTCTGCCGTCAGTTTAACAGCATATTAAAGGCCGGAGTAAGTGTTATCGAGGCGCTCGACATGCTCTCACAGCAGACCGAGAACAAGAAACTTGCACAGGCTATTGTGGAGACAAAGGCGAGCGTTGAGAAAGGTGAGACACTTTCAATGGCGATGCGTAAGCAGGGCGACATGTTCCCGGAGATGCTCCTCAACATGGTAGCGGCGGGCGAGCAGTCCGGTTCGCTTGAGACCTCCCTGTCGAGAATGGCAGTGCACTTTGAGAAGGAAAACAAGCTCAAGGGACTCGTAAAGAAAGCCATGATGTACCCGATAGTCCTCATCATAGTTGCAATCATAGTAATGATTGTAATGCTTGTCGGAGTGCTTCCGGGATTCATGGAGACATTCGAGGACATGGATATGGAGATGCCTACATATACACTCATGGTAATGAATTTCAGCGATTTTCTCATTGCCAACTGGATACCGATAATTATTGTGATTGTGGGTATAGTGGTAGGTGTTAAGATATATGGAAATACCCCGATGGGAAAGAGAGTGTTCGGAAATCTGAAGCTCAAGGCTCCGATATTCGGAAAGCTTAACACCAAGACGGCATGTTCGAGATTTGCGAGAACCATGTCAACGCTCCTTGCGGCAGGTATGTCTGTGGTAGAGGCACTTGCAATTACTTCCAAGGTTATAGGAAACGTCATTTATGAGGACGCACTTGAGGATACACAGGAGAAGGTAAAGGGAGGACAGCCGCTATCAAGACCACTCAAGACCAGCGGAATATTTCCGCCGATGATTGTACATATGGTCGGTATAGGAGAGGAGACAGGTAACCTTGAGGAAATGCTTGACAACGTAGCCGATTATTACGATGAAGAGGTTACAATGGCGACCGAACAGATGACAGCACTTCTTGAACCGCTTGTAATCGTGTTCCTCGCGGTGATAGTTGTCGCAATCATCGCGGCTGTGTATGCGCCGATGATGACGCTGTACAATGGAATTGGATAAGGGGCGGTCTCAATGAGGATAAAGATTGTTAATTTTGGTCCTATAAATGAATTTGAGTTTGATTTGTCAAAAAAGCTTATTGTCACATATGGCGATAACAATATTGGTAAGTCGTATGCTATGCAGGTGGTGTATTTGCTGTTCAAAAGGTTTTTCCAACTCTCTAAAGAGATGGGAATATACTCGTATCAGGCTGAAATTCATATATCTATTAATAATAGAGTATTAGAAGCATCAGAAAATTTATGGGGTTTAATAAGAGGAAAGAATAATGAAAAAGAGTGCGTTTACAAATTGACAGATTTGGTGTTTGATTATCTTTCTTTAGGCATGATACCAGAATTGCTTAATTCGTATCGCAATACATTTGCTAATTTTGACAATATCTTGGAAAAAAATCCGCATATTTATATTTATTTGCCTAATTGTACAATGGATTTCGGACTAAGTGATGAAAAAATATGTGGAACTATACCTGATTTGAAAATAAACATTAAAGAAAAAAATGCCGATATTGAAACAACTAATTATGGAAGCACGGAATTGAACTTGGCAAAAACATATTCAATGGAGGATATTAGGTTAGAGGTCGTTAATAAGTTGGGATATGTATATGCTAATATATTATTTACTATGGTTTATCAAGTTGGGCAAATTTTTTTCCTACCAGCTTCGAGGTCTGGTATATATAATGGAATGAGTGCATTTGGAGCTATAGTTGCAGAACTGGCAAAGAACAGGTCGAATATTACAAGAAAAATTGAGTTTCCGGGTATTACTGAACCTATTTCGGATTATTTTATAGAGCTTTCCAGTATATCAAATAATAAAACAAATAATATATTACATGATAAAAGAATAAAGCAATGTTATGATGCTATAGAATGTAATATTTTGAATGGTGAAGTAATATTTGATAAAGAAACGAATGAATTGAAGTACACACCTAAAGAAGAAAAAAATGTGCAGTATTCAATGTCAGAGGTGTCATCGATGGTTTCGGAGGTATCACCGATAGTAGCCTTTCTGAAATATATTATAGCTAATAGGGAAGGCATGAGTTCTGAGAACAGGGCTATATTATTTATAGAAGAACCCGAAGCCCACCTTCACCCGAACAATCAGATTAAGCTCATGGAAATATTCACGGAGCTTACGAACGCGGGAATAACACTTGTGATGTCATCGCACAGTAATTATGTGTTCAATAAACTGAACAATCTTGTTCTCTCAGGAAAGTTGGACTATAATATATATCAGCCGATATATCTTGAGAAGGGTGCAGAGGGAAGCGTTTCAAAGCCAATGCACATAGATGAGTGTGGGGCAGATGACGAGAACTTCATTGATGTAAGTGAGGCACTGTATAACGAGCGCGAGCAGATTATACAGAAGCATAATGAGGGTACAGAATGATATCAAGGATACAGAATGAATGTAGATTGAAAGACTGTATAAGGTATGAGATAGAAGAAATTCAACCAGATGATGGTCATAAAATAAATGTAGAAGTCGATAAAAACTTACTAATAGAGATTATGTTGGAATTAAAGTCGATGATTACTATAATGGTCTGCACATTGGTAAAACACCTAAATCAGTTGATTTTGTGGTTGTTGTCAAAAATTCCCGTGCTTCGTTTACGATGTATATTATTGAGTTTAAGGATGTTAGTAGTCAAGAAGGACTTAAGATAAGAGACATTCAGGATAAGTTCACAACGACAATTAATGATTTCTTATCAGAAAGATTTAAGGATATTTTTTTTGACGACAGATACAATTATAAGGATATTCAGTTGTACCTTGTTTCAGATGCTTATGGCTTGGTTGGAAAAGCTGAATCCTATGAAAAATATAGGGAGATTCAGGAAAAATTAGATAAGAAGGATTCGTTAAAAGTCGATAAGGGATTGGAAGAAAAAGTGTACAAGTTCAGAAACAGACTTTTAAGGATAAAGTATGAAATTCCTCCTAATCCGATAATACATAAAACAACCTAATTCGGTTATCCCGGTGGCGACCCGACCACCGCATAACATATATGGGCATAAGCCTAAAAAATATTATTTATATTTAAAGGAGAGATTTAAGTATGAAGAAGTTAAACAAAGACAATAAGGGTTTCTCTCTCGTAGAG
>CAMEEX010000235.1 GCA_945915235.1 uncultured Clostridia bacterium
TTTACAAGGCTTAATAATACATTTATCCGGAGGTAATTTATGGATTCAAAGGAACTGACAAAAACAATATATAATGCCCTTGACGACAAGAAGGGCGAGAACATCAAGATACTTGATATAAGCAAGGTTTCCGTTATCGCAGACTATTTTGTGATAGCTAACGGAAGCAACATCAATCAGGTTCAGGCGCTTGCCGACAACGTGAAGGGGGAGCTTTATAAGCTCGGGCTTGAGCCTAAGAATGTGGAGGGCTACCGGAGCGCTTCGTGGATTTTGCTCGACTATACCGATGTCATAGTCCATGTTTTCTCCAAGGACGACAGATTTTTCTACGACCTTGAGAGAATATGGCGCGACGGAAGGGAAATAGAGGTCAAAGAGCTATGATACTCAGCTATGATAATGCCCTTTCGATTATCCGCAATGCCGAAAAAGCAGGAAGCATCATGGGCGTTGAAACCATGCGTGAGCTGATGGGACTTCTCGGCAATCCGCAGGACAAACTCAAGGTAATACACATCGCAGGAACGAACGGCAAGGGCTCGACGCTCGCGATGATATCAACAATTCTCACCACGGCGGGCTACAGGGTCGGAAGATATATCTCTCCGACTCTTGTCACATATCTTGAGAGGATACAGATTGACGGGGCATATATTTCAGAGGCGGAATTTGCCGAAGTGATGGGCGATATTGCTGACGCGGTAAACACAATGAAGAGCTCAGCCTCAAGACTTCCGACAGCCTTCGAGCTTGAGACGGCAGCAGCCTTTCTGTATTTTTATAAGAAAGAGGTCGACTTTGTCGTGCTCGAGACGGGTCTTGGCGGTGAGTATGATGCCACCAATGTATGCGCCGAGCCTTTATGCTGCGTGTTCACCTCAATAGGGCTCGACCATATGGGTATTCTCGGCAGCACTTTATCGGAGATTGCTTCTGTCAAAGCCGGAATTATCATGCCGGGGACAGCAGTTATCACAACTGTCCAGGACGGTGAGGCAATGGTGGTTTTAGAGCAAAAGTGTAAGAGCACCGGCAGCAGGCTTATCGTATCGAACTATACATCAGATGCCTCAGACATACTCTACGCAGCTTGTCCATGGGTTGATGGGGGCACAAGCTACACACATGCGAGAGCCGGGCAGATTGCGCTGAGCCTTCTTGGAACCTATCAGATTATTAATTCCTGTCTTGCCATATCCTGTGTGGAGGCACTTATGCAAATGGGATATAAGATTTCCTATGCAGATGTCCGTGCCGGAATCAGGGCGACAAAGTGGTTTGGCAGACTTAGCCTAATAGGCAGTGAACCCCCGTTTTTTGTCGATGGGGCACACAATGAGCCTGCGGCAAGACAGCTTCGCTCATCGGTTCTTACATATTTTACACCCAAGGCTCTCAACGGACGCAGGCTGGTGTACATCATGGGCGTATTTGCCGATAAGGACTACGAAAAGATAATAGAGCTCATGGCACCTATGGCTGACCATATTTTTACCATAGAGACCCCTGACAACAGGAGGGCGATGCCGGCTGACGAGCTCGCAGGGCATATCAATAAAAAAAAGAACATTGCCACCGCCTGCCGCGATATAACCGATGCGGTGGAGCAGGCAGTTACATATAATAACGGCGATGTGGCAGTGCTTGCCTTTGGCTCACTTTCACATCTAAACCAGATCAGAGAGGCATATGAGGAATGGACAAGGAAAAGATAAAAGAAGGGGTAAAGCTTATACTTGAGGGCATAGGGGAGGACGCGTCCCGCGAGGGGCTTGTCGAGACACCTGACAGGATAGCCCGAATGTATGAGGAAATTTTCGCCGGGATAGACAGGGACAGGGTTCCTGCCGACGACAGCGACACGGTGGTTCGTGAAATACTGTCTAAGACCTTTGAGGCACAGAAGGGACAGCTCATACTCGAGAAGGACATCACCTTTTACTCAATGTGCGAGCACCATCTGCTTCCGTTTTACGGAAAGGCGCATATCGCATATATCTCAAACGGCAGGGTAGCGGGGCTTAGCAAGCTCGCAAGGACAGTGGAGGAGTACGCCAAGCGCCCTCAGCTTCAGGAGCGCCTGACCTCCCAGATAGCTGATGCTATAATGAAATATCTTCACGCGGAGGGTGTCATGGTGGTGGTCGAGGCAGAGCATATGTGCATGACGATGCGCGGGGTCAAAAAGCCGGGCAGCAGGACAATGACCTATGTGTGCAGAGGCACCTTTGAAAATGACAACGCCGCCATGGACAGAGTATTATCCATGATTAAAGATATTTAATATTTGCAATGATTTCCAACGATAATATCCAAACAGCATCTTGAAAGGAGAACCCAGATGTTTATCGGAAATAAACACTTTGATTTGAAAAACAGCGCGTATGTCTGCGGTATATTGAACGTGACTCCCGACTCATTTTCCGACGGAGGACGCTATGACAACATCGATGCGGCGCTTTTTCACACTGAAGAAATGATTAAGGACGGAGCCGCGCTTATAGATATCGGCGGCGAGTCGACAAGACCGGGCTACACCATGATATCCGACGAGGAGGAGATTGAGCGTGTTGTGCCCGTTATAAGCGCGGTAAAGACACGCTTTGATATTCCTGTGTCACTCGACACCTACAAGGCGGGGGTAGCCGCAGCCGGAATAGCTGCCGGAGCTGACCTCATAAACGATATCTGGGGGCTTATGTACAATACACACACGTCTGACAACGGAAATCTATACTCTCCGATGGCAGAACTACTTGCAAAGACAGGGCTTCCATGCTGTCTGATGCACAACAGAAAATCCGCCGAATATGATGATTTTCTTTCCGACTACCTAGATGACAACCGGAAAATTATTGACTGTGCGTTAGGGCACGGCATATCGGGTGACAAGATTATTCTTGACCCGGGTGTCGGCTTTGCAAAATCGCTTGAGCAGAACCTCACCGCCATAAACACGGTTGACAAACTCTGTGCACTCGGCTATCCCGTTCTTCTCGGGACTTCGCGTAAATCCGTTGTCGGTCTGACCCTCGACCTCCCTAAGAATGAACGTGTTGAAGGAACCGTCGCTACAAGTGTTATCGGTCTTATGCGCGGTGCGTCCATATTCAGGGTACACGATGTGAAGGAGAATTACCGTGCACTCAAGATGGCGGCGGCAGTAATCGGAAAGAGCTTTGACGCATAAATTTATAATCAATGCCGCTTCATGGCGACAGAACGGAGGAAAAATGGATATAATACATATTAAAAATCTTGAAGTTTTTGCCAATCACGGCATATTCGAGGAGGAAAACCGCCTCGGTCAGAAATTTATAGTCAACGCCGATTTATACACAGATTTCAGGGCAGCCGTCGGCCAGCGCATATTCACCGAGGGCTTCCTTCATGCCGGATACACGCCCGAAAATCTGGACGAGTCCAGCGATTATGGAGTTGCCGCTCAGAAGATAAC
>CAMEEX010000236.1 GCA_945915235.1 uncultured Clostridia bacterium
AATTGATATTCTTGACTACATTCTGAACACGGCCTATATATATGTTTCCGAGGAGGGCAGCCCCCTTATCCACGTCAGTGCCATCGCTGTCATAGACGTTGATAAGGGCAGGTCTGCCCTCCTCGAAGGTAACGGCTGTGAGTTTATCAGAAAGTGTTGTTATAACATATTTTCTCATAATCTCTGCTCCATATGAATACTTTTCTAGCGCTTTGCAAGCTCCGCGGTAATCTCCTCCCAGGTCACACCCTTTAATGACATGAGCACCATCACATGGTACAAAAAGTCGGAAATCTCATAGATTATCTCCTCAGGGTCAGGATTCTTGGCGGCAATTATAATCTCTGTCGCCTCCTCGCCGCATTTTTTCAAAATCTTGTCGATGCCCTTGTCAAAGAGGTAGTTGGTGTAGGAGCCCTCCTTAGGGTGGAGCTTTCTGTCCTCGATGACTGCCATGACATCTTTAAACACCTTGAGAGGATTGGTCTCAACATAATCCTTCGAGACAAGATTTCTGTAAAAGCAACTGTAATTTCCCGTGTGGCATGCCGCGCCGAGCTGTTTTACCTTCGCTAAAAGTGTATCATTATCACAGTCAATGTCAAGGGATTTTACATACTGGTAATGCCCCGAGGTCTCGCCCTTGACCCACTGCTGCCTGCGGCTTCTGCTGTAATAAGTCATAAGCCCGGTCTTTAAGGTGTTGTCAAACGCCTCTTCATTCATGTAGGCGAGCATAAGCACCTCGTCCGTCTTGTAGTCCTGAACGATGACCGGAATAAGCCCGTCGCTGTTTAACTTGAAGTCGGAAAAGGCGATTGCGGACGTGAAGCTTACCACCTCATAGCCCTGCTTCCTTAACTCTTCCTTGCATAAATTGTAATCGCGGTTTATGTCGGCTTTTGTCAAATAAAAGTCTGAATTTGCATAAAATCCGTCAAAATCCGACTTAAACAGGGAGCTCACACCGCTGTCCGCGCATAAATCTGCAAGTTCAGTGTCAAAATTCTCGTCGGACACGAGAACACCTATCTTCTCGCTTCCAAATCTGTTGGCTACCTCGGTAAGCATGGCTGTGTCCGCCTCGACGGAGGCATCAAGAACCGCCCTCCTGCCGCCTGCATACAGATATTTCTTGACGTCCTCGACGCGCTTGATGTTGCCGCCGACGTTTAAAGGAAGGTCCGTCTCGCGTCCTATCTCCCTCACACCGGATATAGCCGCATCGTGAGAGGCATCGTCGTAGGACAGATCCACTATGAGAAACTCATCTGCACCGGCAGCCTCAAGGCGCAGGCATATCTCGACCGCGGACATATCCTCTGCCACAGGTGTGAGACATTCCTTATCGCTGTATACTTTTTTGTCCTTCAGGAAAAGAACAGGAACTATTTTCTTCATGGAATAAATCCTCCCGGTTATCTATTATAATGCACCCTTTGTCGACAGGACATCGGTAATTCGAGGGTCAATGGATACCGCCTCGTCGAGCGCCTTTGCAAATGCCTTGAACATCGCCTCTATGATATGGTGGTTGTTGTCACCGTCAAGCTGCTTTATGTGAAGGTTCATTCCCGCGCTGTAGGATACGGCGTAAAAGAACTCCCTAACCATCTCCGTGTCAAAATCTCCCACTCTGTCGGTTGTGAAATCCCCCTTGAAGTTGAGGTACGGTCTCCCCGACAGGTCTATGGCACACAGGACAAGTGTCTCGTCCATCGGAAGCATCATATTCCCGTAGCGCCGTATGGACTTCTTGTCGCCGAGCGCCTGCTTTATTGCCTCGCCGAGCACAATTCCCGTGTCCTCTATCGTGTGGTGGCAGTCGACATAAAGGTCGCCCTTGACCTTCACGGTGAGGTCAAAAAAGCCATGCTTTGCGAAGCTCTTTAACATATGGTCGAAAAAGCCGATGCCTGTGTCGATATCTGACTTTCCGCTGCCGTCGAGGTTTAAAGTAATATTTATATCGGTCTCCGATGTCTTTCTTGCGATTGATGCAGTTCTCAAATCAAACCACCGCCTTTACTTATTTTCAAAACGAACCTTTATCGAGTTGGCATGCGCCGTGAGTCTCTCAGCGTTTGCGAACTTGATGATGTCCTCATGGATAGGCTCTAATGCCTCCCTCGAGTAGGATATGATGCTGGATTTCTTTATAAAGTCGTCGACGCCGAGCGGTGAGAAGAATTTGGCTGTGCCGTTTGTAGGGAGCACATGGTTAGGACCGGCAAAATAGTCGCCGAGCGGCTCCGAGCTGTACTCTCCGAGGAAAATTGCCCCGGCGTTGCGGATTTTTGTCATCACAGTGAACGGGTCCTTTGTGACAATCTCGAGGTGCTCGGATGCAATCTCGTTTGCTGTCTCAACAGCCTCCTCAATATCCCTTGCGATGAGGATATAGCCGTAGTTTTCGAGAGATTTGCTTATAATCTCACTTCTTGACAGCTCCGCCACAAAGCCTTCAATTTCTGATGAAACCTTGTCGGCAAGCTCCTCACTTGTTGTAATAAGGATAGCCGATGCCATCTCGTCGTGCTCAGCCTGTGACAAAAGATCCGCTGCAACATAGCGTGGATTGGCTGTCTCGTCCGCGATGACGAGTATCTCGCTCGGTCCCGCTATCGAGTCGATGCTGACATGACCATAGACCGCCTTCTTTGCGAGTGCAACATAGATATTTCCCGGTCCTACAATCTTGTCGACCTTCTTAATGCAGCCGGTTCCGTAAGCCATGGCGGCTATCGCCTGCGCTCCGCCGACCTTGTAGATTACATCGACACCAGCCTCGTTTGCGGCGACAAGCGTTCCCGGGTTAATCTTTCCGTCTTTTCCCGGAGGTGTGGTCATGATAATCTGGCTTACACCTGCAACCTTGGCAGGAATGATGTTCATAAGCACCGATGAAGGGTATGCGGCTTTACCGCCCGGAACATACACGCCTACGCGGTTGAGCGGTGTGACCTTCTGACCGAGGATTGTGCCGTTAGGCGTGGAGTCAAACCAACTGTACTGCTTCTGCTTCGCGTGATAGTCGCGGATATTTACAAGAGCCTTTCTTATAACCTCGACGAGCTGCTCATCGACAAGCGAATAAGCCTCATCAATCTCCTCCTTGGTAACGACGATATTATCGGCATTTATGTCCGCTCCGTCGAACCTCTTTGTGTAGTCGAATACCGCCTCGTCGCCGTTCTCCTTCACGTCTGCAAGAATGGCAGCTACGCTCGCCTCAAACCTGCCGTAGCTGTTAGGGCTCCTCTTTAAAAGATTTTCAAGTATGTCCTTCTTTGTAGCTTCGTTTAATACAACTTTTCTCATATCTTACTTAGCCTCCACATATTTTCTCAAATCGTTTATTATCTTTAAAATGCGCTCGTTCTCCAT
>CAMEEX010000237.1 GCA_945915235.1 uncultured Clostridia bacterium
TGAACTATTGCTTAGCTGAACTATTGCTTAGCTGAACTATTGCTTAGCTGAACTATTGCTTAGCTGAACTAATGTTACACACGGCGGTACCTGTTAAGGCAAGCCGCAATCTCCTGCGCTCTCGGCATTGCATAGCCGCCGGAGAGCGGTCTGCCGTCCATGAATGCAGATAGTCCGCTGCGCTCATACATTCCGCACAGCTCATCAACTATCATAGGGACGGTTTTGTGCCCGTCAATGAGCTGTTCTACGGCATATTTTAGAAGCACGGACAGAGCTGCGGTCTGCTCGGAGTCTATGAGCTGCTCTACATATCTTAAATCCACGGTCTGTTTTCCGATTAGGAAGCTGTCGCGGGACAGAAGCTTCACCTTGAGCGAGTCGTTGTCATCGTTTTTCACTGCGCCGGTGCGGTAGTCGCGGCGCTTAGGCGCACCCTGTGGGTCCTTCGTCATAACACGGCGGCTTGATGGTGCGGAAAACGGCTTGGCGCTTTCAGCGGGAACAGGATACTCTGCCAACAGGCTTTTGACCTGTGAGGTGATATCCACGGTGTGGTAGTTGTCCATCTGGATAACGGTGTCGGCAATGTGGAAAAATGCACCGGAGCTTCCGGCTACAAGTATTGTCGATATGCCAGCCTTCTCGTAGAGCTCTCTCGCCCTTGCAGTGAATGGGGTTATAGGTTCCTTGTCGGAGCTTATGACCCGCTGCATGAACGCGTCGCGCACCATGAAGTTGGTGGCAGAGGTGTCCTCGTCTATGAGGAACAATGAGCTGCCTGCCTCCATGCCCTCTACAACGCCTGCCGCCTGAGAGGTGCTTCCGCTCGCGTCCTCGGTTGAGAAGGAGTGAGTGTCCTTCTTATTCGGGAGGTCGTTTATAAAGAGTGAGATGTCGACGTCCTTGATAAAACGTCCGTCCTCGGCGCGCAGCTTGAGTGCGGTGTCGTCCGTGATGACATACTCGCGTCCGTCGCCCGGGATATGGTCGTATATTCCAAGCTCAAGTGCACAAAGAAGCGTCGACTTGCCGTGGTATCCGCCGCCCACGATGAGAGTTATTCCCTTTGGTATACCCATTCCGCTTATTTTTCCCGCATGAGGAAGGTCAAAGCTTACCTTTAACGACTCGGGTGAGGAAAATGCTACCGCAGTATTCATCGGCTTTTGTGATATGCCGCTCTCGCGCGGAAGCACGGAGCCGTCTGCCACGAAGGCGCATAGGGAGCGCGCGGACAGTTGGGCACGGATTTCCTGCTGGTCCTCGGCGAGGCATATCCATTTTTGCAGCCTGTCGGCGTTGAGATTTCTGTAGAAGAGGCTCTTTTCAACGCATGCAGGGAGAAAAGCGAAGAATATTTTCTCGAGCTCGCGCGAATTGATGGTTCTTCCGTTAGCCGGGAAGCCGACGAAGAAGCGCACGATAAGCCTGCCCTTGGCAAGCTCGCAGTCGCTTCGCGGGAGAACCTCCTGTCCTGGGTGCGTGACCTGTATCAGACCGCTCTTGCCCGAGCCCTTCGCCTGAAATGAGTAGTGTGCCACCTCGGACGAGAAGCTTCGCAAAAGAAAGTCGCACAGCGCCGTAACGGCGGTCTTGTTTGCAAGACTGTAGTCCGGATATCCGGCGGCTGTTAAAGCGATGTGGATACTTACCTGTGACGGTGCGGCGAAGGGGTCGCCCTGCACATGCTCGATGTTCAAGGTATATTTACCGAAATCATAGCTGCCGCGCAGCGATTTGTATGCGGGATAGCTTTTGTGGTCGATATCCCTGAGGGTGGTTCTTAATTCCTGTGATGTCATTTTTTTGTACAAAATCCTTATGTGGATTTATTCTCCTGTCAAATATTTAAGGTGTCTGCGGCGAAGCCCTCGATGAGCTTTTCCGGACAATGGCTATTATACTATCAAAAAGGCAAATCTACAAATATACTTAGCAAAATATTTTTTATATTATAGGGTGATGTTGAGGGCAAATATGATTGTTATGTTTTGAATGTATAACGTGTTGTGTTTATGCATATCAGCTCCGTTTCTCGAAGCAAGGTGTTCTAAGGACTCTGATAAATGTTTTCTATAATATGCGCCACCGAAGCAAAGCATACCTCCATGTATGCATTGCTTCTAAAGCAGCCTCCATGCTGCTTTTGGCTGGGTTATGAGCAGAGTCCTAAGAACAACTATGCTTCTTACAAAAGTCGTGATATGCATAAACACAACACGTTATACATGGCAAAGTTTTTCCTATTTGACCTCAACATCATATATACTATGATATAATTTTAAATGATATTGCCAAATATGAAACATTGTGCTATTATAATTTAAAAGCATAGTGTGAAAAATACATCTAAGACAATAAAAACATTGTCTAAGATGTATTACGATTTCACACAGGAAAAACGCTGATAAACAGCGTTTTTCATTCCTATTGAGATTAGTTCTTATATTTCTGCATAATCTAATTATTCACATTTAGGACATTCGTGCTTTTGTATCCCATACACAATACGCAGGAGCATGATGACTGAATGAAGCAGACGATGCCTCCTGCAACACATAAGGAGGTTTAAGTGAATAACGAGGAAGTAAAGTTGCAGTGGCACCCGGCGTTCTGTGCTGCGGCAAGACTTGAGTTCGGTGAGGACAGGGAGGTGCTAGAATTCTTTTCTGAGTATAATCTCAGCAGGAAACCGCTGCAGATAGACCTGTTGATAGTTGAAAAGAACGGGAACGTAAAGTTAAAGAATCAGATAGGGCACATATTCAGGCAGAATAACATAATCGAGTACAAATGCCCGGGCGATGCGATGTCGATAGACGATTTTTACAAGACGGTAGGTTACGCCTGCATGTACAAGGCTCTGGGCGAGCGGATTGACGCAATCAGCGCTGACGAGCTTACGATATCGATGGTGCGCGAGACATACCCTGGTAGTATGATTGCGATGCTGAGGGCGCAGGGAATAGAGATTGATAAGGTATATGACGGAATATACTATTTAAGAAATTTTTTTATCCCGGTGCAGATAGTTGTGACAAGGGAGCTGGCACCTGAGCAGCATAACAGCCTCAGAGTGTTGTCGAGAAACGCAGATAAGAAGGACGTTGAGACGTTTGTAAGGGCTGTGGAGAGTTACATAGGAAAGAGTGAGAAGTCAGACGCCGACGCGGTGCTGCAGGTCAGCATGTCGGCAAATTATGAGCTGTATGAGAAGGTAAGGAGGGAGAATACGATGTGTGAGGCACTCAGAAGATTGATGAAGGACGAGATTGAGGAGACCATAGACGAGGCTAAAAGAGAGGCTGCCAAAATCGGACGTGAGGAAGG
>CAMEEX010000238.1 GCA_945915235.1 uncultured Clostridia bacterium
CCTGAGCTGCCGTTTGAAATTAAATTTATTGAGCTTACACAGCCGGGGGAGGAGATAAGGCTCAATGGCTATGTTATAAACGCATACAAGGTGAACCACAGCATACTGTGCTACGGCTACAGTATCCGTATTGAGCGCGCAGGAAAGTTCGATGCCGTGAAGGCGCGTGGACTTAACATACCGATAAACCAGTGGAATGTCTTGCAAAAGGGCAATACCGTGGAGCTTGACGGAGTAACCTACACTCCCGATATGGTCATGGGACCGCCCAGAAAGGGAATAAAAGTGAACTACTGCACGGACAGCAGACCGACGGATACCATCGCGGAGTATGCGAAAGATGCTGATTTATTTATCTGTGAGGGAATGTACGGTGAGCCGGATAAGCTGGCAAAGGCGAAGGAGCACAGGCATATGACCATGTACGAGGCAGCTTCTCTTGCGGCGAGGGCGAACGTGCATGAACTGTGGCTGACACACTATAGTCCGTCCATGGCGCACCCTGAGGAGTTCATGGAAAAGGTAAGGGAGACCTTTCCTGCCGCTGTGGCTTCGAGGGACGGAAAGAGTACGACCCTCAAGTTTGAGGAAGATTAAATAAAAAATAGTGGAGGAGGATTAGTTATGAAGGACAAATGGAGAATACTGAAAACAATTCTTGTTATTACACTGATGGCGAGCGTCATTTTGGCGTGTTACATCAAGCTGACCTCCAAACCGTCCTCGGGAGATGAGCCGGTGACGGATACCTCGGAGGTCGGACAGATTCTGGCAAAGGATATGGATTTGAATTACCCTTCCAATCCTCACGATGTTGTAGTGTTTTACAGCAGGGTTATAAAGGCGTTTTATGACGGCGAGTACAATGATGACCAGCTCAACGGACTTGCACAGCATGCGAGGGCGATGTTTGACACGGAGCTGCTGTCCTACAATGACTACGATGAGTACATGGAGAGACTCAAGACGGAGATTGAGTCGTATAAGCTGAACAATAAAAAGATAGTGGAATATACCATACAGAGGGCATCGGACATAGAGATGCTGACCGATAACGGAATACAGTATGCCCGGGTTAAAGCTGTATATTATACTGCCGAGGACGGCGCGAAGAGAGATAAGGTATATGAACAGTACACTCTAAGGCAGAATGATGAAGGACAGTGGAAGATACTGTTCTGGGAGGTTATCCCTGAGACGGGAGTGGAAGGTGAATAACGCCCTGAAAATACATCTATGACTGACGGCATTTGGAGGATTGAGATGAAGGAAAACATACAGGACAATAAAGAGAATAACGAAAAAGAAAATATTGAGGCAGTGAATGAAGCTGCCAATGCTGAGGAAAAGAAAGATGTGCTTATTCTGGCGATAGAGAGTTCCTGCGACGAGACTGCCGCATCGGTTGTCAAAAACGGAAGAACCGTATTGTCAAATATCATATCCTCGCAGATAGATTTGCACACACTTTACGGCGGCGTTGTGCCTGAAATAGCATCGCGAAAGCATATGGAGCAGGTAAACCAGGTGACGGAGCAGGCGTTAAAGGAGGCTGGTGTCACGCTCGATGATATAACGGCGGTTGCGGTGACATACGGTCCGGGACTTGTCGGAGCGCTGCTTGTAGGAGTGGCGTTTGCGAAGTCTCTCGCCTTTGCTGCGGACAAGCCGCTTGTCGGAGTGCACCATATAGAAGGGCATATCAGTGCCAATTACATAGAAAATCCGGACCTTGAGCCGCCGTTTACCTGTCTTGTGGTATCCGGAGGACACACTAACATTGTGCTCGTGGAGGATTACGGGGTGTATAAGATAATAGGAAGAACGAGGGACGATGCGGCAGGAGAGGCGTTCGATAAGGTTGCGCGCGCCGTCGGCCTTGGCTATCCCGGCGGGCCTAAGGTTGACAAGCTCGCGAAGGAGGGCAACAAGGACGCCATCGCCTTCCCTAGGGCGAAGGTTGAGGGGGCACCTTATGATTTCAGCTTCAGCGGCATCAAGTCGGCTGTCCTCAATTACATAAATCATGCAGAGATGAAGGGCGAGGAGATTAACCGTGCAGACCTTGTGGCGTCGTTTCAGAATGCGGTGGTTGACGCGCTTGTCTCGCGTGCGGTTATGGCTGCCAAGGAAAATGGCTGCAAGAAGCTTGCAGTTGCTGGCGGAGTGGCGGCTAACAGTGCTCTCAGGGCGGCTCTTGAATCGGAATGTAAGAAGAACAACATCAAATTTTACCACCCGTCACCTATATTCTGCACCGACAACGCAGCGATGATAGGTTCAGCGGGCTACTATGAGTATATGGCAGGAGTCCGCGCCGGATGGGATCTGAATGCGGTGCCTAATCTCAAGCTTGGTGAGAAGAGTCTCAGGGGAAAAATGGACAATGAATGATTGTATGCATATAGCGGTCGTGCTTGCCGGAGGAAAAGGCAGCAGAATGAAGAGCAGTATTCCAAAACAGTATATTATGCTTAAAGACAGACCTGTTCTGTACTATTCGCTGAGGGCGATGGAGGACAGCTTTATTGATGCTGTTGTCTTAGTGTGCGGGGCGCAGGAGGAGGAATACTGCAGGAAGGAGCTGATAGACCGGTATGGGCTCAAAAAGGTCGTATCCGTAGTGTGCGGCGGCAGGGAGCGCTATGACTCTGTATATAACGGGTTAAAGGAGATTTACCGTCTCGGAATTGTGGACAATAGTGCATATGTATATATTCACGACGGTGCGCGCCCGTGTATTGATGTGGAGCTGTTAGATGAGTGCAGGGCATCGGTTGAGAAATACGGTGCATGCGCGCCTGCCGTGCCGGTGAAGGATACGATAAAGATTGTTGACGAAGAGGGATTCTGCGCGGGCACACCCAAGCGCTCTGCACTGATGGCGGTACAGACTCCGCAGTGTTTTGAGTTCGATACGATATACAGGGCTTATTCTGCAATGTCTGCGGCTGCCTCAAAGGGGAAAGACATCAGTGATATCACGGACGATGCAATGGTGGCAGAGCGCTTTGAAAATGTCAGGGTAAAGCTGTGCAGGGGCTCGTATCACAATATTAAAGTCACGACTCCGGAGGACATAACGACAGCCAGAGAGCTTATCGAATTACATGAATAATACATTTATTCAAAAAAATTTAAAAAATTTGTAAAAACTTGTTGACTTTATGATGGAATGGTGATAATATAAATCTCGCGCTGAACAAGGCGTACAAAACATGGAGAGGTACCGAAGCGGTCATAACGGGGCGGTCTTGAAAACCGTTTGTCTTC
>CAMEEX010000239.1 GCA_945915235.1 uncultured Clostridia bacterium
TCTCTCGGGAAACAGTAATAAGGGAAACAACAGTCAGACGACAACACAGACGACGCAGGAAAGCGATGGAAGAGTTGAGGTTCCTCTTGTGACGGGCTACACCCACGATGAGGCGCAGAAGATGCTCAATGATGTTAACTTAGGGGTTAAACTGACGTATGATAATTCATCCTACGATGCCGGAATGGTAATTGAGCAGAATGTTGCTGCGGGAAGCAGGGTTAAAGAGCATACTACAATTGTGCTGACTGTAAGCAGCGGGCCGGAGTCTTTTTCAATGATTAATGTTGATGATATGACTGAGGATGATGCAACGGAGGCATTGCAGGAACTTGGACTCAAGGTTAAGACAGAATATGTCGTGAGCTCCGAGGTTGAGCAGTTCCATGTTGTGAGCTCAACGCCAAAGCATCTGGCGAAGGTAAAGCAGGGTGATGAGGTAACGCTTTACATCAGCATGGGAGATGGAAAGGTGTACACCGAGGTGCCTAATCTTCTTGGAATGACTGAGGATGAAGCGACGTCGGCGATTGTCTCTAATGGTTTTGTGGTAGGTTCTATCAAAAGAGAGGGCAGCCAGACAGTTGAAGTTGGTCACGTTATTGCACAGAGCGGTCCGACAGCGGGCGAGAAGGCGGCTGAAGGATCCACAATCAATTTTGTTGTGAGCACGGGAGCTGATTCATCAGTCAGGTATGTATATTTGTCAAAGACGGTGCTTGTTGACGATTTGACATCAGGAAACAATAAGGTTCCTGAAGATGCAACATTTATCAGACTTAGCTTTGTACTTGCACAGAATGGCAATGAGAAGAATATTGCCTCACAGGAATATACCTCGTATGCAGGAATGACCGAGAAGTCCATTCAGGTGAGGGAGACGCTTTCGGACTTTTCCAAGGGAAGCGCCGAACTGAGAGTGTTTGCTTATTATGTATCACCTTCATCTGAACAGACAGTACAGTTGTGTACGCTTGACGTTACGTTGACTGAATAGTGGGAAATGATATATATGCAGGGTAAGATAATCAAAGGAATTGCCGGCTTTTACTATGTGCATGCAGCCGGCAGGGGGACATATGAGTGCAAGGCTAAGGGCGGTTTCAGAAATCAGAATATAAAGCCTCTGGTTGGAGACAATGTCGAGTTTGACATTGTGGATGAGGAAAAGTTCCTCGGAAATATTGTAAAAATACTTCCGAGGAGCAGCCAGATGATAAGACCGGCGGTTGCCAATATCGACCAGGCGCTGCTAGTGTTTGCGATATCGTTCCCGGCTCCTAATCTGAGGCTGCTTGACAGCTTTCTGGTTATGATGGAGGGCTACGAGCTGCCGACGATTATATGTTTTAACAAGATTGATGAGTCGGATGAGCCTGAGCTTGAGCGGCTTTCGCGAATATATGGAAAGAGTGGCAGCCGCGTGATATTTACGAGCACAGTGACCGGTGAGGGAATTGAGGAGCTGAGAGAGCTTCTTGCCGGACATACCACAGCGCTTGCCGGCCCGTCGGGTGTAGGCAAGTCGTCGATACTCAATGCTCTTGTGGAGGATGTACACATGGAGACCGGAAGCATCAGCGACAAGATAGGGCGTGGACGGCATACGACAAGACATTCTGAGGTGTTCGTGCTGGATGATGAGAGTTATATTCTGGATACACCGGGTTTTACCTCGCTGTCGGTCATGGTTGATGACAAGTCAAAGCTCAGATTTTATATTCCGGAATTTGATGAGTATGAAGGCAGATGCAGGTTTGCGGGGTGTGTTCATGTGAATGAGCCCGACTGTGCAGTCAAAGATGCTGTCGAACAGGGAATGATAGATTTACACAGATATGAGAGCTATGTTGATATGTACCACGAGCTCGATAACAATAAAAAAAGATAGAAAAAAACTCATGGAGCTACATAAGCTCCATGAGTTTTTTTACGTTGTCTGAGGCATTACCCTTAAAGACAGTTGAGCCGGCCACAATTATATTTGCACCTGCGGCGCTTATCTCGCCGATGTTCTCGAAATTGACACCGCCGTCAACCTCAATGTCAAAGGTAAGTCCAAGTTCATCACGCATGTGTGCTGTTTCTCTAAGCTTGTCAAGGGAACTCTCGATAAATTTCTGACCGCCGAAGCCGGGATTTACACTCATTATGAGAACCATGTCAGCAAGAGGCATAAGTTCACTGATGGCACTTAGCGGGGTCGCAGGGTTGAGTGTGATGCCTGCGCGGACACCGAGCTCCTTTATGCGTTTCAGGGTATTGGCGGGATTTTCACATGCCTCAACATGAATGGTGATTATATCGGCTCCGAGAGAGGCAAATTCCTCAACATAACGTATGGGTTCCTCTATCATAAGATGTACATCAAAAATCTTCTTCGTGACAGGACGTATGGATTTTATTATAGGCATTCCGAATGAGATGCTCGGAACAAAAATTCCGTCCATGACATCTATATGAATATATTCTGCTCCTGCTTCGTCAATGGCTCGTATATCGCGCGCGAGATTACCAAAATCGGCAGACAGAATGGAGGGTGATAAAATTTTCTTGTAATTCATGTGTGCTGCTCCTTTATATATTGAGGTCATTCTGAACAGGTCTGTAAAAAAGTCTCCGAACCTCGTCAGGGTCTTTCGTCTGTGCAAGTATCCACATTAGCTTCGTCACTATGGCTTCGGTCGTCATATCGTATGCTTCCATGAGGCGGTACTTCTTTTTAATGACCTGACCGACCATATACACGGACATATCACTGCCTTCATGCGGAACCTGTGTGGTCATGACAAGCGCCTTGCCACAGGCTATCCAGTCTGCAACAGCGTCCACGAAACTCTCGTTGTCATAGCAGGGAATACCGCCGACACCGAAGCTCTCAATCACGAGACCATCGTAATGCTCCTTCAGAAAGGAGAAGATATCAGGGTTCATGCCCGGCACAAGGCGCAGGACGAACACCTTAGGGTCGAGGCTGGTGTAAAAATCCGGGCCATCCTCGGATACCTTCTCTTCTATATAATATCTCACCCGTCGGTCGCGTACCAGTGCAATCTCAGGAAAGTCGATGCTCTTGAATGCGTTGAAGCTCTTTGTGTGGGTTTTTCGTGCGCGCGTTCCGAGGATAACCTTGTTGTCGAACAGCAGGTGTACGCCATGGGCACGCTCGTCACATGCAAAGACAATGGCATTTAGCAGGTTGCTTCTTGCATCTGAGTCAACCGATGCCAGAGGGCGCTGTGAACCTGTTATAACAATCGGTTTCA
>CAMEEX010000240.1 GCA_945915235.1 uncultured Clostridia bacterium
CTATGCAGCATATACAAAAGAAAATATGGTGTGTATACAGGTAATGGAACAACTGCAATGTACCTTGCGTTCGAGGCACTTGGACTTCAGGACAGGAAGGTGGTTTTTCCCGCAATATCCTGCACTAATCCGGTCAATGCGGCTTTGTTTGCAGGATATGAGGTGGATTTCTGCAATGTCAGAATGGAAGATTTTACAATGAATCCCGTATATCTGGAGAATATGCTTAGAACCGGTGAATACGGCATTGTTGTACCGACTCATATATATGGCAATATATGTGACATGGAAAAGATATGTGAGCTATGTCAGAGGTATGGGGCTGTTGTGCTTGAGGATGCAGCACAGGCTGAGAGACTTTATGGCGGAGATATTTCTATAACAAGTTTCGGACACACAAAGATATTTGAAACAGATGCAGGCGGTGGAATTGCGTTTACTGATGATGCAGCATTTTATCAGAAGATGACAGAGTTCAAGAAGCTGTTGCCGGATGAGCCGTCAGATAGTGGCAAATTGTTTGATATGTATAGAGAAAAGTATTATTCAATAGTGAGAAACAGCAGAAATGAGGAAGAGAAGAATCTTGGACTCAGACAGCTTCAGATGGACAGCAGGGATATATTTATCTATGATAGCTGCAGTAACAGTGAAATATTGGATATGCTTGGACAGCGCAGCGATATATTAAGCTCAAGAATAAGCAGACAGAAGCTGTACAATGACGGACTTAACAGCAAGTATATCACGATTCCTGATTGTAATTCAGATTTGGAACATGTTATGTGGAGATATACATTTCTATACAACGGTGACCGTGACGCAATGGTCGCAGCAGTCAGAAGTCATGGAATTGATATCAGCACATGGTATCCATCACTGGCCGGCATATACAGGAACGAGCATCTTGCTAATGCAGACACCATAAGCTCCAGGGTAGTTAATCTGTGGGTAACCAACGATCATACAGAAGAGCAGATTGTAAGAGAAATTAAAGTTATTAATGAGTGCATGGAGGCAGCTTATAATGGCAGATAGCAGACAGTTATGGACAAATTTACATAAGGAATCAAGATACAGACCGAAGTATCCGTCGGAGACAGTTGTGCAGTATGTATTCCGTAATTTTAAGCGCAATGGCGAAGAGAAAGTGCTTGACCTTGGCTGTGGAGCAGGAAGACATGTTTTCTTTATGGCGGCCGAGAATATAATCCCTTATGGATTGGATTTTTCTTCGGAAGGTATAAATTATACCCGCAAGATGCTTGAAGAATGTGGAATGGGACGGTACGGAGATAACATTGTTGAAGGCTCGATGACAGAGCTTCCGTTTGATGATGAAACATTTGATGGCATAGTGTGTTATGGAGCATTATATTATCTTGGCTATTCTGATATTAAAAGGGCTGTTGACCAGATGCGCAGGGTGCTTAAGACAGGGGGAAGAATGATGTGTGTTGTTCGCTCAACACAGGATTACAGATGCAGCGGGGATAACTGTCAGAAGACAGATGAACCGAATACATATTATATATCGGTAAATGATGATACAAAATGCGCACACAGTGAGAATGGAATGATAATGCATTTTTTTACTGAGAGCGAAATAAGAGAATTATTTGAAGGATTTGATAACCTTAATATTGATATGATTACCGAATCACATAATAGTGGTCAGTTTTGTGACAGCAACTACATAATTACAGGAATAAAGGGAGAACAGATATGATATTAAGCGGACATCAGCCTAATTATCTTCCGTATCCGGGACTTATAGGGAAGATATTGCATTCGGACAAATTTATATATGTAAGCAATGTGCAGCTTGAAAAGAAAAGCTGGCAGAACCGCAACAGAATAAAGGGCGCTAACGGAGAGATTATGCTTTCGGTTCCGGTTCTGACAAAGGGAAAGTTTGACCAGTCAATAAAAGATACACATATTAATAATAATACAGATTGGGCAAAGAAGCACTTTCAGGCAATTAATCTCAGTTATAAGAAGGCGGAATACTATAACAGGTATATAGATTTTTTCGATGATCTTTATAAAAAAGAATGGGACTCACTTAACGAACTGGATATATATATAATGAACTGGATTCTTAAGGAGCTTAATATAAAAACTGAAATATATTATGACACTGATTATGAATTTTCAGGAAAGAACAATGAACTGCTTGTGCAGATGACAAAGGAGCTCGGCTGTGACACATATCTTTCCAATAAGGGCAGTGAGAATTATGTTGATATAGATATGTTTGTAAAGAATGGTCTCAACCACAGATATCTTAATTATAATGGTGTCAGGTATGAACAGTGCTTTAAGGAATTTATCCCGTATCTGTCAATATTTGATATGCTCTTTAATATCGGAAGTGAGCAGACATATGAGATACTTGCCGACAAAAATAATTATGATTTCAGTGAACTTAACAAGAGATTAGGAGAGTGATTCAGATGGGAGAATATATATTCAGAGGTGATCATAATTATTTTTGGGGTCTTGTTCTTATGGAGCTGGATAAAAAAATGTGGAGAGAACTTTAAGAGGACGCGAATCAAAAAGTTTTTTTACGATAGGGGAATATTATTTGGAATGGATGTGACATTGCAATGCCTCGTGACTACGCTGATGCTCATTACACCTTACCGTGAATATCTGTTTTTGGTTAATACTGTGTTATGGGTTGTTGACCTTATATATAGGTTATATGAGGTACAGATGCAGAAATAATACTGACTGGAGCTTAATATATATGGCAGAAAAAAGAAAAATTGCAATTATAACAGCCCGTGGGGGCAGCAAGAGGATTCCGAAGAAAAATATAAAGGAGTTCTGCGGATTACCGATTATTGCATATTCAATACGGACAGCACTGGGGAGTGGTCTGTTTGATGAGGTTATGGTATCTACTGACAGTGAGGAGATTGCAGAAACTGCAAAAAAATTTGGAGCTAATGTTCCGTTTATGAGAAGCGCAGATAATTCCGATGATTATGCGACGACAGAGGATGTTATTCTTGAAGTATTACAACGGTACAGGGAGCTTGGGACAGAATACGATTATGTATGCTGCATATATCCGACAGCTCCGTTTGTGACGGAGGCAGCTTTGGCAGAAGCAATGGCAAAGATGGAAAAATATGAGCCTTCGGTTGTTATACCGCTTGTGCAGTTCTCATACCCTCCACAGAGGTGCTTTGTTGTGGATGATAGAGGGTATGCAAGATTTAAATATCCGC
>CAMEEX010000241.1 GCA_945915235.1 uncultured Clostridia bacterium
ATACATACGAGCTTATCGAGACGGCGGCAAGCCGACTCGCCGAGTACCTGCTCACCTCAGTACCTCACCTCAAAAAGGTACACCTTGAACTAAAGAAGCCTTGGGCTCCTGTGAAGCTTCCTCTCGAGACCGTGTCGGTCGAGCTTACAAGAGGCTGGCACCGTGTATATCTTTCCCTCGGCTCCAACATAGGTGAGCGTGAAATATACCTTCAGAGCGCGTTAAATGCCCTCAGAGGTCATTCCGGTATTCTGTTGAATAAGGTATCACCTATATATGAAACAGAGCCATACGGCGGCGTAGAGCAGCAGAGTTTCCTTAACTGCTGCGTATCCATCGACACCATCTTAGAACCGGAGGAACTGCTTGACTTCCTTCATATGGTCGAAGCTCTAAACAACCGCACAAGAGAGATACACTGGGGGCCAAGAACCCTCGATATGGATATTCTGCTGTATGATGACCTCATAATGCACACGGAAAAGTTATGTATTCCGCATATCGACATGCATAACCGTATGTTCGTGTTAAAGCCGTTGAGCGATATCGCGCCATATGCATATCACCCTGTAAAGAGAGCGGTGGTACAGGAGCTGCTCGCCTCACTTGAAAATAGTGTAAAGTAAGAAAATTTCTTGAATTTTCTGCCTGTGTCTGTAAATTTTCTGATAGTAAATTTTAAAAGTCGGAAACAAATATAGAGACAAATATAGTCAAATAAGAATAAAAGTTATAACCAGAAGCCGTGCGGATAATATATATGTTATTATATAATGCCGTCGCGGCTTCTGTTACATTGTTATAGATGCTACATTATTGATGCCATTATACGATATTCGGTCTGATAAGACGTATAGCCTTTCCGAGTATCTCGACATGATCGACAATAATCGGGTCCATGAAATCATTCTCCGGCTGGAGTCTGAAATGTCCGTCCTCAGCATAAAATCTCTTAACTGTGGCAGAGTCGTCAACAAGGGCAACGACGACATCTCCGTTGTTTGCCGTGTTGGTCTGCTCAACTATGAGATAATCTCCGTCGTAAATTCCCATATTAATCATGCTCTCGCCCTTAACCTTGAGAATAAATGTCTCCTCATTAGGAAGCAGATTGGCAGGGAAAGGGAAGTAGTCCGTGATGTTCTCAACTGCGAGAAGCGGCTGTCCTGCGGCTACGGTTCCTATAATAGGTATGCTGGCAATCTCTGTCTCTGTTCTCAGATAATTAAATGAGTCGTCCATAATCTCAATCGCGCGCGGCTTGGTAGGATCTCTTCTTATATATCCGTTCTTCTCCAAGGTCTCAAGGTGAGAATGAACGCTCGAGGTTGACTTAAGATGTACCGCCTCGCAGATCTCGCGGACTGCCGGCGGATATCCCTTCATAAGTATCTCCTTCTTCAAAAAATCAAGTATCTCCTGCTGTTTAGGTGTAATTCTTCCACTTGCCATATAAAATCCTCCTGATATGTAAATTCATGGTAACTGTTCAAAGCTGACCCTCCAATGCAATGTATCCGCCGGACAAGGTCCAAAAACAATCTAATAAGTTAATAAGTACAAATATTACAAAAACTTCACCTCACGCCAATCGTGCAGGCATGTTGGTCTATTTTCGTTTTATTATATCACAATGTTTTGAAAAATGCAAACAGATGTTCAAAATAAATGTTCCGAATAAATGTTCGATATGGTATTGACAAACGCCTGTTCGGGTGATATATTGTAATCACAGTTAAGGAATATATGTTCGAAACATTTGTTTGCATAGGAGGAATTATTATGAGATCAACTACAGCTAATGGTTTCACGGTAGTCGAGGGCGGCTTATCAGTCAATGAAATTCTCAGAAAGAGCCGCATTGCGGCAGCCCGTAGAAAGCGCATGAGGAAGGTGAGCATTATTTCCTTTATCCTCATTCTCATCGCAGTCTTCACAATCATCATATTCAGCAACATTGTCCGTGCCGGTGAAGAGAGCACACCTGACACGGCCGTGAAGGGCTACACATACATAACCGTCTCTTCCAACGATACGCTCTGGGATATAGCCTGCACATATTCCGATGAACATTATACCTCTGTATACCAGTACATACGCGAGGTTATGAATATCAACGGACTCACCAGTGACTCAATATATGCCGGTTCGAAGCTTATCATACCCGTATATACCACACCTGACATATCCGTATCCGATGGTTCCTCCTATACCATGAACAGATGACTTCCATAACACGATGTAAGCGGGGCGGCGGAGCTAACACTTTCCCCTTGTATGCATGGTTCTCTCCGGCCAGTCATCAATATTTCCATTGGCGATTGCCGAGAACAGCCTTGTGTGAAAGCCCGGAGCCTCGCTGTTAATCTGTTTTATAAGCTCCTTTGTCTCCTGCCTCTTTGTCACCCCGTCGGCAGGGCAGAGATTTTTAACCACAGGCAGCTTATACTTTTTTGCAAACCCTATTACATCAGCCTCAGGGGCGAACAGAAGTGGGCGTATCAGAGTAAGATTTGTCCTGTCAAGATGGCTCATCGGCGAGAAGGTATGTATTCTTCCTTCATATATGAGCGACATCATAAATGTCTCGTTCACATCGTCCCTGTGATGTGCATATGCAATCTTATTACAGCCTAGTTCGAGTGCCTTATTATTGAACGCACCTTTTCTCAGCTTGGCGCACAACGCACATGGATTGGCTTCCTTCCTTATATTGAACACTATGTCATTAATTTCCGTCTCTATTATATAATAGGGCACACCCAGATTATCGCACAGTTTCCCAATCTCTGAGAAATCCATGCCCTCTATGCCAAGGTGCACCGTCAGCGCGTATACCTCAAACTTCTTGGGATAGAATTTTCTCAGTTCACTCAATGCATAGAGCAGAGTGAGGCTGTCCTTTCCGCCGGATATTCCCACGGCAATTTTGTCACCATCATCTATAAGCCCATATTCGTCCACGGCTTTACGAGTATAACTTAACAATCTTTGAAGAGTCATATACCTTCTCCTTAATATATTTTTAGTAACCATTCAGAATTTTATATAAAAATCTTTCCGATTATATCTTTTATTTTTGTTATAGTCAAGCTGATATATTTTTGATATAATATGATATCAGGGTCAAAAGGTCAGAAGTCCGATGCAAGCTTGCTTGCATGAGGATTTTTGACATTGTGACCCGCCAAAACATGAGTAAGCAGCCATTTTTCAAAGAAAAATGTGCGAATTACGAATGTTT
>CAMEEX010000242.1 GCA_945915235.1 uncultured Clostridia bacterium
CTTGATACAGGGCTCTTCTGCCGAAATCAAGAGCGAGATGGAGATCCTGCTTGAGGGGAAGGCGATAACGGTTCATTTTGACGAACAGATAGTTTTCAATCAGCTTTCAAGGGACGAGAATGCGCTGTGGAGCTTGTTGGTTGCCAGCGGTTATCTGAGGATTGACAGCATTGAGTACAGAGGCGAGCTGAGGGAAATATGGTATACGTTAAGCATAACCAATCTTGAGACGAGGAGCATGTTCGCCTCCATGTTCAAGGGATGGTTTGGCACGGCGTTTTCTAGCTATAATGGTTTTGTGAGGTCTCTTCTTAGCGGAAATATCAAGGATATGAATGCATACATGAATGATGTGGCGCTGTCCACCTTCAGCAGCTTTGACACGGGAACGCACCCGTCGGACAGGTCACAGCCTGAGAGATTTTTTCATGGGTTTGTTTTGGGACTACTGGTGGAATTACGCGATATTTACGAGGTGAAATCAAATCGCGAGAGCGGATACGGAAGATACGATGTTATGCTTATTCCTAAGAACAATGATGACAGATATGATGCCATTGTAATGGAATTTAAGGTCTTGGATTTGCGGGAGGAAGGCACGCTTGAGAATACGGCAAGGTCAGCCCTCAGGCAGATAGAGGACAAAAATTATGACGCGGAGCTGATTGCAAGAGGCATAGAAAGAGTGCGTATAAGACATTACGGGTTCGCGTTCGAGGGCAAGAATGTTCTGATAGCAGAATAAGCCCATAAGCTTTCGCACATAAAAAAATATATGGATAAATAACAACGGCTTTCCGCCGCAGCATCATAAGATGCCCGCGCGGGAAGCCGTTATTTTATTATTCATTTTGTCACATATAAAGATGTTTTCTGTTCAGAAAATGAGCCATGCATCAGTTCTTTGCGAACTCCTCGAGCACGAGACCCTTGTTTCGCTCGCATACCATGTTGATGCTCCACTCGTTGACGAAGAGGAGGAGAGGTCTGTCCTTTAAGTCCTTAATCTTCTTCATGTCGGAGGTGCCGGCGATGCGTGTGAGGTCGACAGTGCTCTCAGATGAAATCCAGCGGATATACTCGTATGGGAGAGGCTCGAGGCGGATTTCAACGCCGTACTCGCTCTCGAGTCGGAACTTTAATACGTCGAACTGAAGAACACCGACAACGCCGACGATGATCTCCTCCATTCCGGTGTTGAACTCCTGAAATATCTGGATAGCTCCCTCCTGTGCAATCTGGTTTACACCCTTGATGAACTGCTTTCTCTTCATGGTGTCAATCTGGCGCACTCTTGCAAAATGCTCAGGCGCGAAGGTAGGGATACCCTCGTACTGGAACTTTTTGTTGGAGAGGCAGAGCGTGTCGCCGATGGAGAAGATGCCCGGGTCGAACACGCCGATGATATCGCCCGCGTATGCCTCGTCGATTATCTTTCGCTCGGAAGCCATGAGCTGCTGCGGCTGGGACAGCTTAACCTTCTTGCCGCCCTGGACGTGGTTTACCTCCATGCCTGCCTCAAACTTGCCGGAGCAGATACGCATGAACGCGATACGGTCGCGGTGAGCCTTGTTCATGTTTGCCTGAATTTTGAATACGAAGGCTGAAAAATCCTCCTCAAACGGGTTGATCAGCCCTTGATTTGACATTCTTGGAAGCGGTGAGTAGGTCATCTTCAAAAAGTGCTTCAGGAAGGTTTCAACACCGAAGTTGGTGAGCGCCGAGCCGAAGAACACAGGTGAAAGCTTACCTTCACTTACCTTCTCCTGGTCAAATTCTGCGCTTGCGCCGTCGAGAAGCTCGATATCCTCGAGAAGCTTGTCGTAGAAGGAGGAGCCGAGCTCGTCCTTGAGGGCAGGGTCGTCAATTCCGATGGTAGTGGTGTCGACTTCCTTCTGACCGTTCATCTCAGCCTTGAAGGTGGACACGCAGCGCTCGTTTCTCTCATACACGCCCTTGAACTCCTTGCCGGAGCCGATTGGCCAGTTCATCGGACAGGTTGCGATGCCGAGGACGCTCTCAATCTCGTCGCACAGCTCGAATGGGTCATTGGCCTCTCTGTCCATCTTGTTTATGAATGTAAAAATAGGTATATGGCGCATTACGCATACCTTAAAAAGCTTGATTGTCTGCTTCTCAACACCCTTTGAAGCGTCGATGACCATGACCGCCGAGTCGGCTGCCATGAGTGTACGGTAGGTGTCCTCGGAGAAGTCCTGATGTCCCGGGGTATCGAGAATGTTGATGCAATAGCCGTCGTAGTTGAACTGTAGTACGGATGAAGTTACGGAGATACCACGCTGCTTCTCAATCTCCATCCAGTCGGACACGGCGTGCTTGGCTGTTTTCTTTCCCTTTACGGAGCCGGCGAGGTTGATTGCGCCGCCGTAGAGAAGAAACTTCTCGGTGAGGGTCGTCTTACCTGCGTCCGGGTGGGAGATGATGGCGAAGGTTCGCCTCTTGTTAATTTCGCTCTTTAAATCTGCCATTGAAATCTGTCTCCTTTTATAAAAATGTATCTTTTAATTTCTGTATATGTAATTACTGCTGATTTACAAAATCTTTTCTCATCGGGTTGAAAACGTCTACAAGCTTTCCTGCCTCAAGGCATGTCACGCCGTGGCGCACATTTGACGGCATGTACACGCTGTCGCCCTTGTTCACGATTTTTGTCTCGTCACCGATTGTAAATTCAAAGCTGCCCTCGGCGATGTAGGTTATCTGTAAATGTTCATGCCGGTGGAAATTGCCCTTTGCACCTTTTTCAAATGTTATCTCGCACATCATAAGGTCGTCCGAGTAGGTGAGCACCTTCCTTGAGACACCCGGCTCACAAGGTGTAGGTGTTGCTTCATTATTATATACAAACATATTTGTCCTTTCCGAAGCGGCGCGCAGTGTGCCGACTTTTAAATCGCTGAATGGTCATACTTTTCCATGTTATCATAAAATATGGTGTTTGAAAATATACAAAATGCAAAAAGAGGGGCTTTTTTGTCTGATATGTTTTGTTATGTGGTGCGTGCTCCGGCATGAAAACAGCATAGACACAATTAGAATGAAAATTCTGACAATTAACTGAATTTTATCAGACATTAAAGCAAAACCAACATAGAAACATGCAACAAAATTGTTTAAATTTGTTGTTTTCCTTTGCATTTTTGGAGATTATG
>CAMEEX010000243.1 GCA_945915235.1 uncultured Clostridia bacterium
TCTCCATCTTCATGCTGACCTGGTTCACGACCATTCTCGCTGAGAGGTCACACACCTCGTCGAGCACGCACAGACCATTCTCGCGAAGTGTCGTCCCCGTCTCCACGATGTCGACAATCACCTCAGACAGCCCCACAATAGGTGCCAGCTCGATTGAACCGTTGAGCTTTATAATCTCCACTGTCTGGTGCTTCCGGTTGTAGAAATAGTCCTTCGCTATGTTCGGGTACTTGGTTGCGACTCTTATAAGCTCATGCCCGTTGAGGTATTTTCTTGCGCTCTCAGGTCCACACACGCACATACGGCACTTCCCTATGCCGAGGTCATAGACCTCGTAGAGGTTGCGTCCCTCCTCGAGTATCGTGTCCTTGCCGACGATACCTATGTCCGCTGCGCCGTACTCAACGTAGGTCGGGACATCGTTAGCCTTTGCGAGGAAAAATCGAAGCCCCAGCTCCTCGTTGGTGAAGATGAGCTTTCGCGAGCTCTCGTCCTTCATCTCCTCACAGGTTATCCCTATCTGTTCAAATATCTCAAGGGTTTTCTTTGCAAGTCTGCCCTTCGCCAATGCAAAAGTGATGTATCTTCTTGTAGCTGTATTCATCTCACACTAACCCCGCTTTCTCAAGAGTTGCCTTGTCTGCTACTATAACCGCCTCATAGCCGCCGGAGAGCGCAAGTCTTTCATAGTCCTGCTTCGTCCTTCCTTCGGCAAAAGGGAAAAGACCTACACTTATTCCCGACTTGCGGTAGTGGTCAGCGAGCCTTATCGCATCTGCTGCCTCGTCAGCCCTGTACAACAGCATGAGCGGCAGGCGGTTGGCAGGAAGTGCTATCTTCTGTCTGCTGAGGGCGAGCAGCACGAAATCTACATTGATTGAGAAACCGATAGACGCGGCAGGCTTGCCGTACTGGCATATGAGCTCGTCGTATCGACCGCCGTTTGCCACCGGTTCGCCCACCTCATATGTAACCGCGCGGAATATGATGCCCGTGTAGTATGTGAGCTCGCTCAGCATACCGAGGTCGAAGGAGACGTATTTCTCGTAGCCATAGACTTTTAAAAGCTCGTATACGCTTTTTAGATGCTCGATTGCACCGAGTGACTCTGCATTGTGTACATAGCCCTTCGCCTCGTCAAGCTTCTCGGGTGAGCCGAAAAGCTGCGGAAGCATAAAGAGAGCTTCCCTTATCGAGTCAGAGAGGCCGCAGCCTCTTGCCAGCTCCTCGACACCGAAGAAGTTCTTCTTCTGTATAAGAAGTCTCAATTCCTCCTCAGTGTCGGCGTCAATCCCGGCTTCATTTACAAGTCCCTTAAAGTATGCAACCTGTCCGACCTCGACCTGAAATTCCTTAAGTCCGGCCGTGAGAAGAGCCTCAATCATCATGGCAACCATCTCGGCGTCGGCGGTTACGGAGCTGTCCCCGATAAGCTCACAGCCAAGCTGTGTGGTCTCCTTCAGGCGTCCCTGATATGAGCTCTTATTTACAAAGGTATTGCCAAGGTAGCACAGCTTGATTGGAAGCTCGTCGTTCTCAAAGTATTTTGCCGCACATCTTGCAACCTGCGGTGTCATATCGGGTCTTAACACCAGCGTATTTCCTTCGCGGTCAAAGAATTTGAACATATTCTTCGAGGCTACACTTCCACGTTCTTTGTTAAATATATCGAAAAACTCAAATGACGGCATCTGTATATCGCGATAGCCATACAGCTTCAGAACCTGATGCATCCTGTTCTGAAGCAGAAGCTTATTCTCACATTCAGTTCCATATAAATCTCTCACACCCTCGGGTGTGTGCAGTAATTTACGTTCCATAGCTCCTCACTTTCAAAGTCATTCACTTTATCGTGGTAAATTGGTAATTTGCTACCATGTGATAGTACTATATCAAAATGTTATAAGCTTGTCAATCTTTTTCATCGCGTTCGGACAAATCCTTTTGAAGCTGTTCGAGATAATGAATCATAACGCCGGAGTGCGTTCTTATCCTGTAGGACAAATCGAGCTCCTCATAGCGGAAGCTTTTTCTGCCGCCCTCCATCATTCTGTTCCAGAACCTCAGCACATGTCTATACGGGACATAAAATTTTTCATCTTTTTTGGAAAAAAATATGATAAGAAACGAGATACCTCCCTGCTGTTCGAACTGCCTCATGAACTCCATCTGGTGCTCGTGGATATTGTGCAGGGGAAAAGTGTCTGAGGTACACTCCTTCGCGTCAAAACATACGGGAATGCCCTGAACCACTCCGATATAATCGACGGTACTCTTCTTGTCAAAGTATGCAAGGGTGATGTGATTGTGTTCCTTATCCATATTTATCGGAGTAATCGGAGTGGGGATTTTCTGTATCAGTGCGAGATTTTTCTCGCGGTAGCGGTCGTTGCTCTGGTTTATGAGCTCCTCAAGTGTGGAGCCCCTAAGACCTCTTGAGTTCCATGTAGGCATGCGATGCACCTCTTTTTATGGTAAATTCGAAATTACATATTAATACTGTCGATAAACTCACTAAGCCTTTGTGGTACCTTGGCTTTGTATTCCCTGCCATCAGGGAGAACTACCCGGTAGGCATGCAGAAGCTGATCCTTCAGCTTATACTTCTCGTTAATCCGTCGGTCGCCGTACTTGAAATCGCCGAGTACGGGGTGCCCGAGCATTGCAAGATGAGCCCTTATCTGGTGAGGACGTCCGGTAATGAGATGCACCTCGAGAACTGTGTAATCTTCGCCACAGCCTAGAACATGGTAATCGGTTCTTATATATCGCTCATCGCTCTCTACAACCGTGTCCGCCTCAAGCGGTCTTACGCGCACCTTGTTGGAAACTTCATCTTTTATGAGAAGCCCGCACACGCTGCTGTCATGTGCTACCCTGCCCTTAACGACAGTCAGGTAGAATTTATCGAGTGTGCGCTCCTTTATCATAAGCGAGAGCTCACGGCTGCCCTGCATGGATTTTCCCGCAAGAACCAGTCCACTCGTGTTGCGGTCGAGGCGGTTGCACACGGACGGCTTGAAGGTTCTAAGCTGTGCCTCGTCTATCTTATTCTCATGTAAAAGATAGCCTATAATGTACTCGT
>CAMEEX010000244.1 GCA_945915235.1 uncultured Clostridia bacterium
CTCTCCTGCTTAATTGTAGCACCGGCGATGATAGCATCTGCCTGACCTGACTGTACTGCTGCAACGGCAGCATCCCAACCAAGTGACTGAAGCTCATACTTAAAGCCCTGATCCTCTGCGATTGCTGCAAGAAGGTCTACGTCGATACCAACGAACTCGTTGTTCTCGTTAGTATACTCGAAAGGCTTAAATACTGTATCTGTTGCAACGATCCAAACCTTGTCGGAAGTTTCGTTCTCTGTAGCAGCTTCTGTTGACTCAGTTGACTCAGTTGCCTCAGCAGTCTCCTCTGTTGCTGCAGGAGCCTCAGCCTCTGTAGAAGCAGAACCGCATCCTACCATAGTAAGAGCAACTGTAGATACACATAAAAGTAATGCAATAATCTTCTTCATAATAATTTCCTCCTCTCGATTATGAATTACTTTGACAATATACCCCAGCAAAGTCCATATGTCAAGAGAGCGCAAAGCCAGGCGATAACGCATTGGAATACCACAACGGCAACAGCATATTTGCGTCCAAGTTCTCTTCTTATAGCCGCCACAGCAGCAACACATGGAGTATACAGAAGAGAAAATACAAGCAGGGACATTACCTGTGAAATACTAAATGACGAGACAATAGTATTGCCATAGAGCATCTCAAGAGTCGCTACAACACTTTCCTTGGCCATGAAGCCTGAGATAAGGGATGTAATTATCCTCCAGTCTCCCAGTCCGATTGGCTTAAATATCGGAACCATAAGTCCGGAAAGTGCAGCCATAATGCTTCCTGAACTGTCAGTTACCGGATTAAGCTTTATGTCAAAGCTCTGTAAGAACCATACTATACAGGTTGCGATAAGAATAACCGAGAATGCCTTCTGGAGGAAATCCTTAGCTTTATCCCACAATAGTTGACTAACATTCTTAATTCCGGGCAGTCTGTAGTTGGGCAGCTCCATTACAAAAGGAACCGCTTCTCCCTTAAATATCGTATTCTTTAATAACAGCGCGACCAAAACACCGACACAAATTCCAAGGAAATACAGCATAGTCATAACAATACCGCCATGTCCCTTGAAGAAAATACCAACAAAGAATGCATATATGGGAAGCTTCGCAGTACAACTCATAAACGGAGTCAGCAGAATCGTCATCTTTCTGTCTCTCTCTGACGGAAGCGCCCTTGTGCTCATAACCGCAGGTACCGTGCAACCGAAGCCGATTAGCATGGGTACAATACTCTTACCGGACAGACCGATCTTGCGCAGGAGCTTATCCATAACAAAGGCAACCCTTGCAATATATCCACTGTCTTCCAGAATAGACAGGAAGAAAAACAGTGTAACAATAATAGGAAGAAAACTCACCACACTTCCTACGCCGCCGAACAGTCCGTCAATAACCAGTCCTCTAAGAGACTGATTGACATTCATACTTAGCAGCGCAGTACTTACAATATCCGAGAGTTTATTGATAAGATTCTCAAGTATACCCTGGAAAAATGCTCCTATTACATTAAAAGTAAGATAAAATACCAGAAGCATTATTATCACAAACATCGGTATTGCAGTAAATCTGCCGGTGAGGATTTTGTCCATTTTCTCACTTCTCACATGCTCTCTGCTCTCTTTAGGCTTAACAACAGTAATTGCACAAACCTTTCTGATAAAGTCAAAGCGCATATCTGCCATTGCAGCTAACCTGTCAATACCTCGCTCTTTTTCCATCTGTAGAATTATGTGTTCAATCAGGTGCATCTCATTATCGTCCAACTTAAGCGCATCGATAATAAGCTTATCACCCTCGATAACCTTGCTTGCTGCAAAACGGACCGGAATGCCTGCACGGATGGCATGGTCTTCAATGAGATGAATAACAGCATGTATGCAACGATGAACCGAGCCATTGTGGTCGTTCTCGTCACAAAAATCCTGTCTTAGCGGCCGCTCCTGATAATGAGCAATATGGATGGCATGCCTTATCAGTTCGTCCACGCCCTCATTCTTGGCAGCTGAAATGGGGACAATCGGAACGCCGAGCATGTGTTCCATGGTATTGACATCGATCGAGCCGGAATTGCCGGTAACTTCATCCATCATGTTAAGAGCAATAACCATGGGAATATTCATCTCAAGCAGCTGCATTGTAAGATATAAATTACGCTCTATATTGGTAGCATCAACTATATTGATAATAGCCTTAGGCTTCTCTTCCAAAACAAAATTGCGGGATACTATCTCTTCTGAGCTGTAGGGACTCATGGAATAGATACCGGGTAAATCAGTAACAAGTGTTAGGTAACGACCTTTGATGGGTCCATCCTTCCTATCAACGGTAACACCCGGGAAATTGCCTACATGCTGGTTGGAGCCTGTCAGCTGATTGAATAATGTGGTCTTTCCACAGTTCTGATTACCGACAAGTGCAAAAGTAAGCAAAGCATCCTCCGGAAGCGGATTCTCATTCTTGTGGTCGTGATACTTACCCTCCTCGCCAAGACCCGGATGAAAGGCAGTCTTCATGCCGGGAAGATATGAAATAGCATGCGTTTTCTTATCATTGTTGAATTTTTCTTCGATTTCACGAACGGTTGCGGGCTTAATCTCTATCTTGGAAGCATCCTCGATTCTGAGAGTAAGCTCGTAGCCATAGATAGTGAATTCCATGGGGTCACCCATTGGCGCAAGCTTCTTCAAAGTTATTATTGCACCGGGTATTACACCCATATCCAGGAAATGCTGTCTGAGTATCCCTTCTCCACCGACACTTTCGATTATTCCGCTTTCTCCGATTTTTAATTCACTCAGTTTCATAATGATGTTGCAACCATACCTTATATTTATTTTTACTAAATCATTTCATGTAAGGGGCGACCCTTTTTGGCTCTTGTAAGCTCCATAATTCCGAGACCTGTTATATCAATATACTCGGTCTTAATATCATCGTGCTCTGCAAGTTCTTTGACTCGGTCAGTCACTATCTTCATATTCTCTGAAGAATCATTAATAAAA
>CAMEEX010000245.1 GCA_945915235.1 uncultured Clostridia bacterium
CGACACCGGGCTCTGTATCGCATCAAGTGCCATAATCACGTCCTCCCTGCTCGCACCTATCTCAGTCGCTATCTCATTGAGCGTCGGCTCCCTTAGGCTCTGCTTTGACAGCCGTTCACGCGCATATATCGCCTTGTATGCCGTGTCCTTCAAGGAACGGCTGACCCTGATCTGGCTTGAGGTGTCACGCAGGTATCTTCTTATCTCGCCTATTATCATAGGCACAGCATAAGTGGAAAACCTTACCTGCTGACTTATATCGAAATTATCTATAGCCTTAATAAGACCTATGCACCCTATCTGGAACAGATCGTCCATGTTCTCATTGCTCCCCGAAAAACGCTGTACCACGCTGAGCACAAGTCTTAAATTTCCTTTAATATATTTCTCCCTAGCCTGCCTGTCCCCTTTTTTTATTTTCTCAAGCAGTTCTACCTTTTCCTGTGCTGTAAGAAGCGGCAGCTTCGCCGTATTTACTCCGCATATTTCAACCTTAAAGGCAGCCATCCTAAAAACCCCCTTAAACTTTTATGATAAAAGGATTTCCACAATGACTGCCTTTATACTGGTAAAAAATACTTATTGATATCGGTTCCGCATAACCAGACTAATATTATAATTATTGATATTTTTATTCATAACGCACAATCTCTTTCTTGAGACGTTTTATTATCTTCTTCTCAAGTCTTGATATATAGGACTGGGAAATTCCAAGCATATCCGCAACCTCCTTCTGGGTCAGCTCTGTCCCATCCTCGCTGCTTAATCCGAAGCGAAGGTCGACAATCTGCCTCTCACGTTCCGAAAGGCGGCTTATTGCCTTGTTTAAGAGTTTCTTCTCAACCTCGTCCTCAATATCCTTATATATCACATCCTCGTCCGTGCCCAGAATGTCCGACAACAACAGTTCATTTCCGTCCCAATCCACGTTAAGAGGTTCGTCTATGGACACCTCCAACCTGGTCTTGTTATTTCTTCTAAGGTACATGAGTATCTCGTTCTCAATACATCTTGACGCATATGTGGCGAGCTTTATGTTCTTTCCTGAATCATAGGAATTAACCGCCTTTATAAGCCCAATTGTGCCTATTGAGATAAGATCCTCAACTCCAACTCCCGTATTGTCAAATTTCTTTGCTATGTATACCACAAGTCTCAGATTGTGTTCAATAAGCATGGATTTCGCTTCGGCATCATCCTCCTCGTCAAGCCTCTTTAGCGCCATCGCCTCCTCCTGTGCGCTTAACGGCGGCGGAAGCACATCCGCGCCCCCTATGTAGTGAACCTCATTGCGGTCCGCGCTTATCAGGCTCTTAAAAGTAGGAACTGCCTTAAACTGAAATTTGTTTGGAACAAGTACTTTTATAAACATATGTATTCTCCTTATCAATCATTTATTTTTGTCGAGGCTCGCAGTATTAAGTATCATTGAGTAATCCCCCTCGCCGGACAGTCTGCCCTCATACAGTGCCAGTTCGGGGTTCTCGCATCTAAGCTGCCTACCCTCATATTCAATAGTGATGCTGTCAACAGTCACAAGCTTCATTAGTCCATGACTCTTCCCAATGCTTCTGTACGGTATAAGCCGCACTCCCCTGCCTGTCCCGCCGGCCTGCATCAAATCCTTTACTGCTTTATTTTCCACTATACATACAGGTTTACCATTGTACGGGTCTGCAAGCGAGTTTCCCGTATCATATAGTCCCATGACGTCAACGCTTCTTCCATCAAGCTCAATCCGCACACTGTACAGCAGATTTCTTCTCTTCACATACCCTGACAGGTATTTAAGGAGCGGGCATGCTGCCTGGGCAAAGAGCACCACAGCAACAAGCACTGCGAATGTGTCAGCACTCTTCTCACGGAGCAGCCCCATAATACCGCCCATAATCACGGACACACTCATAAATGCTGCATACCGGTATATCCATTCCCTCACATGTCCTCTGCAGCCGGCTATGTACAGCATCGCCGCCGGAACACACAGGTATGTGCAAAACAATGCCGGAATATTGTTTCCATGCATAAATGCCATGATGACGCTCCATACAGCCCCGACAATCGCAGACACGGCAAGCTTTGCATAAGTGGTGGTTATTTTGCACAGTCTGCAGGTCACTGACAATATGGTATAATCGATAAGCAGATTTGCGATGAATATCACATCCGGATAAATTTTGTGGTACAATTTTCACCTCCCCTTGGAAGATTTTACGCTGTTCATTATATATTCAGTCAGATGAAAAAAATGTCGAACCGACAAGACAAAATACAAGAATTTTTCGACAAAAAAATCGCCGGGATGACATCATGTTGTGATATCACCCCGGCATTTATAAAGGCTTATTAGAAGAAAAAGTTCACTATTTTTTATTTCTCTGTAAAAATGTAGGAATACTGAGCTCCTCGTTCTTGACACTGCTCTCAATCGGTCTCCTGTAGGAAGTTCCCGTTGAAGGCTGTGGTCTCTGAACCGGCGCTGTATTCACGGGCTTAGAGTATGTAGTCTGAGGTTTGTAGTTAAAACCTGCCATCGCATTGGATACATCAATACTCTTCTGCTGTGCATCTAGTCCGGTAGCGATAACCGTGATAGTCGCCTCATCCTGCACAGTGTCATCATACATGGCACCGAAAATGATGTTAGCCGACTCACCGGCAAGCTCCTGTACATAGCTTGCAGCCTCATTAGCTTCAACAAGACTGATGTCACCTGAGATATTAATGATGACATGTGAAGCTCCTTCGATTGTTGTCTCAAGGAGTGGACTCGTTACAGCCTGCTTAACTGCTTCGATAGCCTTATCATCGCCCTTGGCATTACCTATTCCTATATGTGCAATACCCTTGTCCTTCATAACTGTCTGAACATCGGCAAAATCGAGATTGATAAGACCAGGCACATTGATAAGGTCTGTTATTCCCTGAACTGCCTGCTGTAATACCTCATCTGCCTTCTTAAGTGCATCCGGCAT
>CAMEEX010000246.1 GCA_945915235.1 uncultured Clostridia bacterium
ATCTTAGAGACAAGGTTATACCGATTATTCGTCTTGGAAAGCTTCTTGATGTAGAGTCGTGCAATGAGGACAGTGAGAATATGACTGTTGTTATTGTTCGTAAGGGCGATAAGAGAGCAGGTATTGTTGTGGATAGTCTTATCGGTCAGATGGAGATAGTAATTAAGTCTCTTGGAAGCTATATCAATGTAAATAAGATGATCAGCGGTGCAACAATTCTTGGTGATGGTGATATCGCTCTTATCATTGATGCGAATACCCTTGTATAACAGATGGAGGTAATACAGAATGGATGCTTTAACAACAACAGCACAGTCAACAGCCAGACAGTACATTGTCATTAAGTTGGGCAGTGAGCAGTATGGTATTAATATCAACTATATTGACAATATAGTAAGAATGCAGAAGATTACGAGAGTTCCTAAAGCTCAGCCGTATTTTAAGGGCGTAATCAATCTTCGTGGAGAGATAGTACCTGTAATGAGTCTCAGACTTAAGTTTGGTCTTCCGGCTGATGAGATAACGGATAAGACCAGAATTATCATTATAAAGCTTGAGCAGCAGGCAACAGTCGGTCTTATCGTGGATCAGGTTAACGAGGTGGTTACACTTGATGAGGATTCAATAGAAAAGACAACAGTAGATGCTAACAATGATATGGCAGGCTATATCAGCGCAATCGGCAAGAACAAGGGTGAGCTTATTTCCCTCCTTAACATTCAGCTTGCAATCGCTGACAAGGACACATCTAAGGAAGAGTAGCATATTGACTGGAAGGAGATGTCATGGCAGAAAATACACTTGATAACCTTAACGATATACAGTTTGACGTCTTAAAGGAAATCGGAAATATCGGAGCCGGTAATGCTACAACAGCGCTGGCTAAGATGATGAATATGAAGATAGACATGAATGTGCCAAGGGTTGAATTGGTTCCGTTTACTAATTTACCTGATATATTCGGCTCCCCTGAAGAGGTGCTTGCCGGAATTTTGGTGCAGCTTGATGGCGATATAAAGGGTATGATGATGTTCCTTGTAAAAGAAGAGTCGGCTCATAATCTTGTCGACTCACTCATGGGAGGCATGGTACAGAGCGCCAACGGTGATTTTTCAGAGATGGAGCTCTCTGCATTGAGTGAGATCGGAAACATTATTATCGGAGCTTATCTTTCGGCGATGTCTAATCTTACCAATCTCAAGATTGCATCATCTGTACCGTATATATCAATTGATATGGCGGGGGCACTGTTAAGCGTTCCGGCAATTGAGTTCGGAAAACTGGGAGATAAAGTGCTTCTTATTGAGACACAGTTTGGTGAATTTGATTTTGTTAACGGATATTTTCTTATGGTACCGGAGCTTGAGTCATACGATGTTATTTTGTCGTCGCTTGGCATGTAAATTCTATACATTAGGAAAAAGATATGGGAAATATGATTAAAGTGGGAATGGCAGACCTTAATGTCTGCCGTTACCCGGATAATTTAACAACATTGGGATTAGGTTCGTGTATTGGAGCTTGTATCTATGACCCTGTGACAAAGATTATAGGGATGGTACATTATATGCTTCCTGACAGCACCCAGATACGAAACAACCAGAATATAGCTAAATTTGGTGATACCGGTATTGCGGAGACGGTTGCGCGCATGGAGAAGATGGGCGCTTCAAGAAGCCGTATGGTTGCAAAAATCGCAGGGGGTGCACAGATGTTTGCTACCTCATCAGGTTCAAGTGGTATCACAATGAAGGTTGGAGAGAAGAATGCCGAGGCGGCTAAGATTAACTTTAAAAAGCTGGGTATAAGGATAATTGCTGAGGATACAGGACTTAATTATGGCCGTACAATAGAGTTTTACTCAGCAGATGGCTCGTTATTGATTAAGGCAGTAGGAAAGGAACTAAAAAAGATATGATTTTTAGAAATCTCCCGGCTATTATCACTCTTGTGGCTGCGCTTGTCGCATGGGCTGTTACTTTTATATGCAGATATGAGCTCACCAAGGCATTGATTATAATTCTGACCGCAGCGCTTGTATTTTTCATTATAGGAGTTATTGTCCGCGCTCTTTTAAATCGTTTTCTTGGTCAGGACGAGAAGAAGGAAGATGACAGTAACGAAGGCGAGGCGGCAGCGGACGAAGCCGATACACAGGATAATGAGTAATTGGGCTGAATAAAAAGTTCACAAAAAGAGGACAGCAGAATGGATGATAATGGAAGGGAAAAGCTTTGGGATCAATATGCTAAAAGCAGAAGTCCCGAGCTGAGAGAAAAAATTATAATGGAATATGCTCCTCTTGTTAAGCTTGTGGCGGGACGGTTGAGCATGTATCTGGGATACAATGTTGAGTATGAGGATCTGGTCAGCTATGGAATTTTCGGATTGATAGATGCGATTGATAAATATGATTTCAATAAGAATGTGAAATTTGAGACATATGCCAGTCTTAGAATACGCGGTGCCATTTTAGACCAGATTAGAAAAATGGACTGGATACCGAGAAGTGTAAGACAGAAGCAGAAAAAAATAGATACTGCCATGTCGAAACTCGAGGCAGAATATGGCAGACCTGCCACGGATGAGGAGATGGCTAAGGAGCTTGATATTTCAGTCGAAGAGTTAGATTCCTGGAATGGACAGACGAAAGTTACGAATGTTGTATCACTTGAAGACTTTATTGAGCAGGGCAGCGAAATCAGGATGGACGCATCACATAATTCCCAGTTTGAACAGCCGGAGAAAGTGGTTGAGAAAGCTGAACTTGTAAAGATGCTTGAAAAAGCGTTAGGTGAACTTACGGAAAAAGAAAAAAGTGTTGTACTTTTCTATTATTATGAAGATTTATCTCTCAAGGAGATAAGCAGGGTGCTTGAGGTTTCTGAATCAAGGGTGTCACAGCTTCATACAAAAGCGTTACAGAAGATGAAGAAGAAAATGGGTCCGTATATGAATGTATTGACAGACTGAT
>CAMEEX010000247.1 GCA_945915235.1 uncultured Clostridia bacterium
GGTAGCTGACCCTGTATATATAAGCGGTGGTCCTATGACGGGAAGAATCTGCAACGGTTACGACACGATAACAAAGACATCAAACGCAATCCTTGTAATGCCTAAGGATCACTACATCGTGCTCAAGCGTTCACAGAGCACCAAGGTGAATGTAAAGAGAGCGATGGCGTCCTGCTGTCAGTGTCAGATGTGTACGGATCTCTGCCCGAGACATCTTCTCGGACACCCTATAACACCGCACATGTTCATGCGTTCCGTGTCAAGCGGCAGCGCACAGGACATCAAGCCTCTGCTTGACACAATGTTCTGTTCGGCATGTGGTCTCTGCGAGATGTACTCCTGCGGTCAGGGCTTGTCCCCTAGAACACTCATCGGCGAGTACAAGGGTGCACTCAGGAGAAACGGCGTTCCTGTTCCTAAGGACGCAGTGTTAAAGCCTGTAGCTCCTTACAGAAATGAGAGAAGAGTTCCTATGGAGCGTCTCACGGCGAGAATAGGTCTCACAAGATATGATGTGCCTGCTCCTATGGTAGATGAGGAGATTAAGGTTAATTCAGTTAAAATTCAGCTTACACAGCACATAGGTGCACCTGCTAAGGCATTTGTTGCCGTAGGTGACAAGGTCACAGTCGGACAGCCTATCGGCGGTGCTGATGATGACAAGTTAGGTGTTAAGATACATGCAACAATAAGCGGCACGGTAACGGACGTGAACGATAAGTTCGTTACAATAAAGGCTTAGGAGGATTATTATGAGCAAAGCAATTGGAATGGTAGAATACAGGACGGTTTCGACAGGTGTACAGGCAGCGGATATTATGCTCAAGACATCAAGCGTTGATATCTTAGAGTCCTCCGTTGTATGTCCCGGCAAATACATTGTCATCATCACAGGTGATTTATCGGCGGTAAAGGCTGCAGTGGACGCTTCTAAGACAAGATTTTCGGCAGAGCTTATCGACAGTTTCGTGCTTGGAAATCCTGATGAGGCTATTTTCTCGGCAATCTACGGTGCAACCGAGGTCAAGGACGTAAAGGCACTCGGAGTCCTTGAGACATTTTCCGCAGCGTCAATCATTATTGCGGCTGATGCGGCAGCAAAGACATCACAGGTAGAGCTTATCGAGTTACGCCTTGCAAGAGGTATGTGCGGAAAGTCGTATCTCATGCTCACAGGAGAGGTTGCTGCGGTTTCGGCAGCCATTGAGAAGGCTAAGGCATCGGTTGCAGACAACGGAATGTTCTTAGAGTCCTCAGTTATTGCAAATCCTGACAAGAGACTGTGGGATACAATCCTTTAAAAAATTGGGTGGGGATGGTTAAAATATGCTGGCGATAGAGAGAAGAAATGCTATATTGGCAAAGCTTCAGGAGGACAAGAAGGTTGTAGTTAGCGATTTAAGCGAGCTCTACAATGTGACCGAGGAGACCATAAGAAGGGATCTTGAGAAGCTTGAAGCGGAGGGACTTGCCAAAAAGACTTATGGTGGTGCGGTTATCAATGAGAGCCTGAATACAGATCTTCCGTATACAGTGCGTAAAAAATCAAATGTTGCCGGCAAACAGATAATCGGTGAGATACTCGGAGGCATGATTTCCGACGGGGATCATATCATACTCGATGCGAGCTCAACGGCGCTCTTTGTGGCAAAGAGCATCAAGAGCAGAAAAAATCTCACCATTATAACCAATTCAATAGAGATAATGTTGGAGCTCTCCGACAGAAAGGGCTGGAAAATCCTTTCTACCGGAGGCTCCATGAAAGATGGTTCGTTGTCCCTCGTCGGATATCAGACCATCCGCATGATTAATTCCTTCAATGTCGACATGGCAATTTTCTCTGTAAAGGGAATTGACCTAAGACACGGAATGACTGACTCGAATGAGAGCGATGCACAGGTTAAGATGGCACTGCTCGAGGCAGGAAAAAAGAAGATTCTTGCAGTTGACAGTTCTAAGTTTGACAAGATTTCCTTTACGAAGGTGGGCGAGTTCAGGGAGGTTGATATGGTGGTCACGGATACAAGACCATCACAGGAGTGGCTCCAGAAGTTTGATGCCGCCGGGGTAGAGGTAGTATATCCACAGGAATAGATGAAGAGTTTCATGAAAGATTGATTCCTGTATGGAGGTTAACAGAATGAAGAGATTTAAGATTAAGACAGAGGTATGCTTTTCGGAGAACGCGATAGATGCGCTGTCTGAGATAAAGAATAAGAGGGCGGTCATCATCACTGACTCCTTTATGTCAAGTTCAGGTGCTGCAAAGAGAATTGCTGACAAGCTGACGGGCTGTACAAGCGTTGACATATTTGACCAGGTTCGCCCTGACCCTCCTATAGAGATGGTTGTCGCAGGTGTCAAGTTCCTCACTGAGCATCAGGCTGACGTGGTTGTTGCGCTCGGAGGAGGTTCCTCGATAGACGCTGCAAAGGGAGTTGTACTTATGATGAAAAAGACGCGCCCTGAGCAGAAGATATCGCTCATAGCCATACCGACTACAAGTGGTACGGGCTCCGAGGTTACGGAGTTCGCGGTTATCACGGACAAGGAGAGGGGCATCAAGTATCCTCTCGTGGACGAGGAGCTGCTTCCTGATATGGCGATACTCGATCCGTCACTTGTCGTTACAGCGCCGCCTTCAGTGACCGCTGACACGGGCTTCGACGTGATAACACATGCACTTGAGGCTTATGTCTCAACCAATGCGTCAGATGCGTCGGACGCTTTGGCTGAGAAGGCTTTAGAGCTTGCCTTTGAGTATCTTCCTAAGGCGTATAAGAACGGAAATGACCTTGTGGCAAGGGAGAAGATGCACTCCGCGTCCTGTCTTGCAGGTATGGCATTCAACGCAGTAAGCCTTGGAGTCAATCACGGAATAGCACACCAGCTCGGCGCAAAGTTCCATATACCTCATG
>CAMEEX010000248.1 GCA_945915235.1 uncultured Clostridia bacterium
CGAGCTTTAAGAAGGAAAATATAGACAAGATTGTTGACATAGCCATTTCGCAGGACGGCGATGATTACAAGGTCAGCATCAACACGACCTATTCCTTTGCGTACAGCGTTGTGTACCGCGCGGAGGATTTGACGGCAATCCCGGTGGTTGGAGCCAAGACTCCGATGACCTTTTACAGATGCTCCGGAAATTTGGTTTACAAGGCTGATGAGATAACACTCACATTTGAAAGTGAGAAGCCGCTGTATTTCCTGTATGCAAAGGCTGAGGGTGAGAGAATTGCGGCAGACGGCAGCACGGTTGAAAAGACAGCCGATGTAAGGCATTTTAACAGTGTGGGCTATAATGTATCGGTCGATGCAGGGGTAAATCTTGTGAACACCGATATGAGTCCGCGCAACATGAAGCTGTATTTTGTCGAGGAGGCAGGCACAAGGCAGGAGGATAATTTTAAGATTAACATATATAACTACAGCCTTGGCACGGCACTTGATGTATACACGACGGAGCTTTACAACACGACAGGGGCAGGGCTCTTTGTCAATAACGAGGGAAAGAAGGTTACAGTGTATTCGACAAAGGACGCGGCGAATACGGATAACCATATTGCATATAAAAAGGGTGACGAGATAACTTCCTTATATAAAATAGTGGTGAGCGTTGAGTATGATGCCGACCGCGACGGAAGCTATTCGGAGCTGGTTTACACAGTATCCACTGACGATTGAGAAGAATTAAGGGCACTGCAGGGCGGTGACATGGAGGTTTTGTATGGATAGGAGAGGCGCGGAAAGTCTGAGGGAAAATAAGGGTTCATCACTTATCATGGCTCTGGTGGTGGTGTCCTTCATAGCGGTGATTGCGATGACGGTTATGACCATGACCTTATCCTCATACAAGGTTAAGGCGATGGAGGCGAGGACGAAGAATGCCTTTTACAACGCGGACATGGCTGTCGATGAGATATACGCGGGGCTTGCGGCTGATGCCTACAGTGAGCTCGCCGAGTCCTACGATTATGTGGTCGGCAATCTTCTCGAGGTAGATGCCGAGTCTGTCACGATGATTGACAACACTGCGGCTAACAAGCTTTTACGCAACACATATTTCCGCAATGCCTGCTTTGCAATCTTCGGTGAGAGCTACGGTATGAGCGATGAGAACGACATAAAGCAGAAGATAGAAGCGGAGCTTACTGCCGGGAGCACACTCTCCTCGGTAAATCTCTCAGAGTTGTCTGATAAGCTTAAAAGCTATCTCTCAGATGTGTACAAGGACGCTTCAAGCGGAAGCGAGATAGACATAAATGTGGGACAGCTCCCGCAGATTATCATGGTTGACGGAGCGATAAGTTCCGTAGTCATAAAGAACGTCACCGTGACCTACCAAAATCTCAGGACAGATTATTTCTCACAGCTCACAACGGACTATGAGATTGTATTTCCTGAGAAGGCGAATATAAATATTGTGGACGATGACAGCGATATCCTGCTGTCCTTCCGCGATTATGCGATTGCCTCGAACAAGAATATAAATTCTATGGGACAGATAAATGTAAACGGCGGAATATACGGCAACACGGGCATAAACTGCCAGGGCTCAGCTGCGTCGCCAAGTCTTTTAAGACTGACCGTAAACGGTGGAAATATCGTTACCAACGGTCTGATACAGCTTTCGCAGGGTGCGGGGCTGACTCTTGGAAACGGCAGGATATGGGCTGACAATATCGAGCTTATCGATTCCGACCTTGTAATCAATTCAGATGCGTCGGCGTATGTTGCCGATGACCTGACACTCACGCAGGGCTCTAAGAGCAATTCAGTCACGATAAGCGGCGAATATTACGGATACAGCATTGAGGGACATGGCGTGAACAGTTCCGATGCCACTCCTGCAAAGAGCAGTGCAATCATCATAAACAGCAAGAAGTCGAGGCTTGATTTTTCCAATATAAGAACGCTTATACTGGGAGGCTACGGCTGGGTTGTGTATAATGAGGGAACGGCAGAGCCGGGCGATGAGAGCTATTACAGGACGGGTGAGTCGATAGCCGTGCGCTATACACAGACGGCATACGTTCTTCCTTCCTCATGGAACGGAGTGGTGAATCCGAACTTTTTTGCAAAGAGTCTCTTAAATTCGAGCCAGCCGGTGATTGCAAATCCGGTGGGCGATGGTGAGACCGAGTATTATTATAATTTTTCCAGCGGTGATGCTGCGGCAAGCTTCTACAGAGGTCTGTATGATGACGATAAGTTCAACGAGCTCTGTGCGGACAGTCACATAACGGAGGCTGCCGATTTGGCAGAGGCGCAGGAGATAAGGTTGAAAATAAGAAGCATAATAGACGAGGCGTATGCTGATTTCCTCGATTATGACGGCACGGGAACGAAGGCGATCACGATAAATCCTAATGCCCGTGTATATGAGAAGGGAATTGTAAGGGACAATGCTTCGAGTGTGAACGAGTACAACAGCGTCGGAGATGAACTCGTCAGGGTTCTCTACGACAATTCGAGATGGAGACAGAGAATAATAGGAAGTCTCCTTATAGAGCTTGAGGACGACTGGATGTATAACATGGAGGACTGGAACAGGAATGAGAATGAGAACGAATCGTATCCGACACTCAACTATGGCTCAATGCGTTTCTCCTATAAGATAAAGACGAAAGCAGAGTTAAACCACGGAGCGGTCGACAACATACTGCTCGGAAGGAGCAGACTCGCAGATGTGGGAAGTGCGTACTACTATGTTGAGAACGAGGACGGCAACAATTCGGAGGACTATGTTGTATATGTTCAGAATGGTGACATGAAGCTGAGCACAACACTTGACAGCCGTGCACCGAGAAAGGGCATTATAATAGTTGACGG
>CAMEEX010000249.1 GCA_945915235.1 uncultured Clostridia bacterium
CCCCAGCCATCGGGCAGACTGTCCGCAAATACCCCGAATATACCATCAAACGGGTCTATCTTCGGCATAAACACTCTCTTCTCAAGCGGTAACGAAAACGGACTTATGGAAAAACCGTCCGCAAGCCATTCGTCCGAGTATTCAAATGCTGCAAATCGTTCCTGATAAAGCGCCATGATGCCGACATTCCTATCATGGTAAAAAACATTCAGCTTTTTAATTCTGTGCATTTATAACCTCCTCTATGGAATTAAACGGCACATCGACGAACAGATTTTCAAGCTCACTCTCCAACCCAAGCGCTATCGACAGTTTTGTGAGTGCGTCAAGCGAAATATCGCCCGTCTGCTCAAATCTCTTGAGCGAACCAAGACTGACCCCCGACCTCGCCGAGAGCTCCTTCTGTGATATTTTTCTTCTCTTTCTTATTCCGGCTAATCTCTTCGCAAGCTCCATGTCAATTTCCGGCGCTGTTTTTAGAAATATATTAATCATTGTAAATCCCACCTCACATACCCCAAATTTATTACTGCTAATATTTTATCCCAAACTGCAATAAAAATCAACTTTTAGCTAATATATTATCTCTATTTTATGTGATTTTATTTGAAATTATATGATATCAGGGTCAAAAGGTCAGAAGTCCGATGCAAGCTTGCTTGCGTGAGGATTTTTGACCTTTTGACCTCAACATCATTATATATTTTTTTTAGGTGATTGCGAAACGCAGAAAATAGTAGGCGTAAAGCAGTCGATAACTTGAGTTTAATAGCTTTTAGAGAGCTTGTGATTGCTGTGGAACTGAAAAATGCAATGTAAAATCGCCGGTACATGAGCTTTGCCTAATGACTACCGCTTAAAAGTTTAATACATATTATCAGGCGGTAAAATTAACACCGTATTATTATAAAAAGAGCTTATATATGAGAAATCATACGGCTTATTATAACAATCAAGTCAATCAAGCGGTAATATATAACAGAAATACAGAAAAATAGAATATATTTTACCGCTGCTGTGTGAAAACAGCCCAGTTAGGCGGTAATTGTTTTCTGAACAACTCCACTATATCATGAGGAAGCTTCCCCATGGGAAGTTTCCTCATAATAAGAGCGGCAGTCATAAATCATAATTTACAACTGCCGCCACAACGCATATCCGCGTCAAACATTATCACTATTTCTTTTTAGCTCTTCCAGATAAGCCTTCTCCTTCTTAGAGAGCACCGCCCCCTCAAGCAAATCAGGTCTTGCATTGTAGGTTCGAAGGATTGACTGCTGTCTGCGCCACTCGTCGACCTTGCCGTGATGTCCGGACAGAAGCACCTCCGGCACCTGTTTTCCCATAAACTCCACAGGGCGTGTATACTGTGGATACTCTAAAAGGTTGTCATGGAAGGTCTCGAACTCCGCTGACACATCGTTGTTCAACACTCCCGGAACATTTCTCGATATGGAGTCAATCATAACCATCGCCGGGAGTTCGCCGCCCGTCAGCACATAGTCACCTATCGAGACATTGTCCGTCACAATCATCTCGAGAACGCGCTCATCGATGCCCTCGTAGTGCCCGCACAAAAATATGAGGTTATCCTCCTTCGCAAGCTCGCGGCTCATCTCATGGTCAAAGCGTTTTCCCTGAGGCGTCATATACAGCACCCTGACACTGCCCTGCATATCCTTCCGTACATGCTCATAAGCCTTGTATACGGGCTCCGGTTGCATGACCATGCCTGCCCCGCCGCCATAAGGGTAATCGTCCACCTTCATATGCTTGTTTGTGGAGAAATCCCTGATATCCGTCGCGCCAATCTTTATTATATTGTTCTCGACCGCCCTTCCTATGATGCTCGTGTTGAGACCGTTAAGCACCATCTCCGGAAAAAGCGTAAGCACATGAAAATTAATCATAAATCAAGCAACCCGTCCATGACATGAACCGTCATGGTGTTCTCCTCCAAATTGACATTGAGCACGCAGTCCGCGATAGCCGGAAGAAGCACCTCCTTACCTTCCTTTGTCTTAACCGCATACACATCGTTAGCTCCGGTCTGAATGACATCGACAAGCTCTCCGAGCTCCTCTCCCTCGTCAGTTATAACCCTAAGTCCTATCATGTCGCAGACAAAATACTCGTCCTCATCTAATTCAACAGCATTCTCCCTCGTCACCCAGAGAGAACAGCCTCTATATTTCTCTACATCATTAATATTATCAATACCCTTAAATTTAAGGATAACCATGTTCTTAAAATATTTCACACCCGCTACCGTGAGATTGAGCTTCTCCCTCCCGGTATCCAATATAACTTCCTTCAGATAATCAAATCTGGTGACATCATCTGTTGTTGGGAACACCTTAACCTCACCGGCAATTCCATGTGTGGACGATATGACACCAACCTGCAATAAATCCTGCATCGAAACCTCCCGTATATTCAAGCTGTTTAAAAAAGAATATGCCGGGCATAACCCGGCACCAAAAAGGTATTATTACATTATATCAACGATAACCTTCTTATCTTCCTTTGTCGCCGCTGCTTTAACAACTGCGCGGATTGACTTAGCAATTCGGCCCTGTTTGCCGATAACCTTGCCAGTGTCAGATGGGGCAACTTTTAACTCGAGGACGATGGCTTTTTCCTTAACGGTCTCAGTCACAACGACCTCGTCAGGATTGTCTACAAGTGCTTTCGCAATTACTTCAACCAATTCCTTCATGTCACACCTCCAACAAATTACTTCTCAATACCAGCGAGCTTGAAAATCTTGCTAACAACCTCTGTTGGCTGAGCGACGCTTGCTAACGACTTCTTTGCTGACTCCTCGTTCACATTGTAAGTGCTAGGATCGTTATTAGGA
>CAMEEX010000250.1 GCA_945915235.1 uncultured Clostridia bacterium
CGGCTTATTGGTTCTTATGCTCGGCTACAATGAGATGATGGCTTGCAGCAGACCTGAGAAGGTTGAGCCGACATTCGCCACGGGATTTATATTATTCCTCGTGGTTGCGTTCATACAGCTTGCGGTATCCATTATAAACCTCGTGGTACTGCCAAAAGCAGCTAAGACGGACAAGATGGAGATGCAGACAAAGTACAGACTGTTCCTTATGTTCCTTCCGTTTGCGATGCTCGCATTTATATTCTGTTATCTGCCGCTGTTCGGCTGGAGATATGCATTCTTCGATTACTCGGCAGGCGGAACGCTTTCTTCCGATAACTTTGTGGGAATGAAGTGGTTTAAGTATCTTTTCAACAACGCGGCGACGAGAAGAGATATCGTGAGAGTTTTGAAGAACACACTCGTTATGAGCGGTCTTGGAATTGCCACAAGCTGGGTTCCGATGGCGTTTGCAATATTTATTTCAGAGATTAAGTGTAACTGGTTCAGAAAGATTGTACAGACCTTTACGACAATTCCTAACTTCATAAGCTGGGTTTTGGTTTATGCGATTGCATACGCAATCTTTTCGACAGACGGTTTCTTAAACGGTTTCCTCACAATGATAACGGGAACGAATCACGCAACCAACTATCTCATGGGAGATTCGGGAACATGGTTTAAGATGCTCGCCTGGGGCATGTGGAAGGGCACCGGCTGGAGCGCGATCATCTACATAGCGGCTATATCGGGAATAGATGTACAGCTTTACGAGGCGGCTACGGTTGACGGCGCGGGACGTTTCCAGAAGATGTGGTACATAACACTTCCGGGACTTCTTCCTACATACTGCGTACTTCTTCTCATGTCGGTTGCAGGTATCCTAAGCAACGGTATGGATCAGTACCTCGTGTTCGAGACAGCCAACAACACGAACACTATCGAGGTGTTAGACCTCTATGTATATAAGCTTGGTATCAGCGGAGGTCTCATTCCTCTGTCCACGGTTGTAGGTATGGTAAAGACGATCGTGAGTGTAATCTTGCTCTTTGTGGCTAACGGAATATCAAAAGCAATCCGTGGCGAAAGTATTGTATAGGAGGTGGAAATATGGCAAAGACAGCACAGGAAAAACTCGATGCCAAGGCAGAGAGAGCTTATTACAGAAAGCACAAGAAGCAGTACAAGTTAAAACCTTCAGACATTGTATTCAACATTATCAATTACACATTTTTTGCATTGTTTACACTGTCATGCTTCTTCCCATTTTATTATCTGTTCATCAACACCATATCATCGAATGATCTGGTTCGTGCGGGCAAGATTAATTTCTACCCGGTGGGAATTAATTTCCACAACTACGTTGCGATGCTTCAGGTAAACGACCTCGGAAATGCGTTCCTTGTATCTGTTTCAAGAACACTTATAGGAACCTTCCTTATGGTTCTTGCGTCAGCTCTTGCGGGCTATCTGGTAACTAAGAAGGAGATGTGGCACAGAAAGTTCTGGTACAGATTTCTCGTGGTTACAATGTACTTTAACGCAGGTATCATTCCTGTATATTTGAACTTCCTCATGTTAGGTCTTACCGATAACTACCTTGTCTACATTCTTCCGGGAATTGTGGCACCGTACAATATCATACTTGTAAAGACCTACATCGAGTCGATACCGGCGGAGCTGGAGGAGAGCGCATACATGGACGGCGCGGGATTTATGACAGTGTTCAGAAAGATTATTTTCCCGCTGTGTAAACCAATCCTCGCGACGATCACGATATTCGGTGCGGTAGGACACTGGAACTCATTTACCGACTCACTTATCTACATGCAGAACAGCCCGAAGCTCTACACCCTGCAGCACAGACTGTATGTATACCTCAACTCGTCAAGCAACCTTGACAGTATTATGAACAACACAACGGCGGCGAGCGCGGCGATGCAGCAGCAGATGAACATGAAGGTAATCAAGTACACAGTATCAATGGTAACGATAATTCCTATTCTTCTTGTGTATCCTTTCCTTCAGAAGTACTTTGAGAAGGGTATCATGTTAGGTGCGGTCAAGGGTTAAATCGTATTGATTTGAGAGTGAATTTTTAGTAAAATAAAACATAAATAAGGAGGACAAAAAAGTGAGAAAATCAAAATTATTTAAAAAGATCACGGCTGTCACATTGTCGGCAGCGATGGTGCTCTCAATGAGCGCATGTTCTAAGAGCAACGCGGCAGGTGGAGGAAATAGTGGAGGAACCCCTATAACACTTACGGTATTCAGCCAGTTAGCCAACTATAACGGTGAGCAGGTCGGCTGGTTTGCCAAGGAGATGTTAGACCGCTTCAACGTGAAGCTCAACATCATTCCTGACTCCGACGGAACCTTCGATACCAGAATGGAGTCCGGCAACTTAGGAGATATCGTTGTATTCGGAAACGCTGGTAAGGAGTATAAATCGGCTGTTGAGTCGGGCGCACTTCTTGACTGGAACGAGGACAACATATTGGAGCAGTACGGTCCGTACATAGTTGAGAATATGCAGGCTGCACTTGAGAAGAACAAGCAGATTAACTCGGACGGTCTTGTACATGGTATCGGTCACGGAATTGCCACAAGCAGTGAGGATCATCAGGATTTCTTCTACACCTGGGATCTGAGATGGGATTTATACAAGGAGTTAGGCTATCCTGAGGTTAAGACTCTCGATGACCTCGCGGATTTACTTGCAGATATGCAGGCAGCTTGTCCTACGGACGACAAGGGAAACAAGACCTACGGTGTTTCCTTATGGCCTGACTGGGACGGAAACATGGTAATGTATGTGAAGGCTATGGCGACAGCTTGGTACGGCTACGATGAGCTTCACCTCGGCTTGT
>CAMEEX010000251.1 GCA_945915235.1 uncultured Clostridia bacterium
TACTATCAATGATGAGGCGAATAAAAAACTTTATTTGACCCCAACATCATCATGTTGTTAAATAATACTTATCCCTGCCGCATACTACGGAAGCAGATTTTTCATGCTTCTGAGTCCTATGAGCAGTGTCGAGGTATTGTGGCAGAGTGCCGAGGTGGTCGGCTGGATAACTCCGGCAACTCCGAGAATGATTAAGAGCGTGTTAAAGCCCACAATCGTTCTGTAGTTTCCGTGTATTCTCTTCATAAGAAGATTGCTTATCTGCTTCAATGTAACCAGCTCGTTTAAGTCGTCCGCACCAATCGTGATATCGGCAATCTCCCTAGCGAGCTGCGTTCCGTCGCTTATGGCAATTCCGACATCAGCGGCTGAAAGTGCAGGCGAATCGTTAATTCCGTCACCTATCATTATTACCTTTCTTCCCGCTGCCTTTTCCTTCTCGACAAAGCTTGCCTTATCCTGTGGGAGAACCTCTGAGTGGTACTCGTCAACGCCAACCTTCTTTGCTATGGCTGCCGCAGTTCTCTCGCTGTCTCCGGTCATCATAACGACCTTGGAAATGCCCTCAGCCTTCAACTGCCTTATGACCTCCACAGCCTCATCGCGCACAGGGTCTTCTATGCAGATGACCGCTGCGAGCACGCCGTCGATGGCAAGGTAAAGATGTGAATACTGAAGCGGAAGTTCGTCGTATAATGTTTTCTTGTCCTCAGGTATCGTGACTCCCTCGTCCTCGAACACGAAATGTGCACTTCCGATGATAACTCTCTTATCACCTATGGCAGAAGCTATTCCGTGTGCCACTATGTACTCGACCTTGGAGTGCATCTCACTGTGCTCGATGCCCTTTTCCTTGGCAGCCTCGACTACCGCACGCGCCATCGAGTGAGGGAAATGCTCTTCAAGACATGCTGCAATCTTCAGAAGCTCGTCCTCGTCCTCGCCGTCAAATGACACAACCTTTGCCACAACAGGCTGAGCCTTTGTGAGTGTTCCGGTCTTATCAAATACGATAGTATCCGCATCTGCGACAGCCTCAAGGAACTTTCCGCCCTTTACTGTCAGGTGATGGTTTCCTGCCTCCCTTATTGCCGAAAGAACCGACACAGGCATGGCAAGCTTGAGCGCACAACTGAAATCTACCATAAGAACCGCGAGAGCCTTTGTGGTGTTGCGCGTGAAGAGCCATACAAGACCTGTTGCTCCGAGACTGTACGGCACAAGCTTGTCCGCAAGATGCTCCGCCTTGCTCTCAACGCCGGACTTGAGCTTCTCCGACTCCTCTATCATGGTGACAATCTTCTCATATCTGCTGTTGCCGCCAACGGACTGAACCTCTATCTCGAGCTCGCCCTCCTCGACAACCGTTCCTGCATATACCGTGCTTGCCGGCTTCTTCTCAACCGGTATCGACTCACCTGTGAGCGATGCCTGATTTACCATCGCCTCGCCTTCCCGCACAACTCCGTCAAACGGAATCATGTTCCCGACGCGGACTACTATGCGGTCACCCTTCTTAATCTGATGGACAGGAACGAGCACCTGCTCATCTCCTGCCTTGCACCACACGCTGCTCACGCTGAGTGACATAGTTCTCGCAAGGTCGTCAACCGACTTCTTGTGCGTCCACTCCTCAAGAAGCTCTCCTATGCCGAGCATGAACATTATCGAGCCCGCCGTACCTATGTCTCCTCTTATCATGGAAACACCGATTGCCGTGGCATCGAGCACAGGAACCTCAATCTTTCTGTTCCACAGGCACTTAATACCTTCCGCGATGTATTTCACCGCATTATATGCCGTAAAGCACACTCTGAGAGGATATGGAAAGAACCACTTCTTTATATAATGAAATGCAATCTTGTCAAAGAGCTTATCCTGATATTCATGACTCAGGCTTCTGCCCGCATTTCCCGCAACAGTCTCAGGAAGCTTCTCGTTCTCATAGGAAAATTTTCTGAGAAGATTGATAATGTCATTTCTTCCGCCCTTGTACTCGACAACCGCATCTCCGGTTCTATCGTACACCTTGGCAAAAATCACGGTTCCCTGCTTTTGTAGATAATACTGTAATGTGTCAGCCTGCTCGCATGTCATTCGATAAGCACAGACATGTATTCTCATTCTGTTTCCATACTCATGCTTTATCTGAAATTTCATAAAAAACAACTCCATTCTGCCTATCAGGAAAAAATCGGGCTGTCACACCTAAGTGAAACAGCCCATTTTTCTTATTCAGCCTCTGTCTCCTCTTTTACTTCCTCTTCGTTCTTAATCTCAGAGAAATCATCGGCAAAATCCTCGTAAACTGCCTCCTCCTTAGCTGCTCTCTCCTCGTTGATGCTCTTAGCATCTGAGTAGATGTCGCTGCAGTTCTCGGAAACTGTGGAAACAGTCTTCATCACGAAATCCTTCGCTCTTAAGACGGCTGCCGTGCAGTTGGTGTAAAGTCTCTTTGCGTCCTTACTTGACAAAAGCTTGATGCCTGCTGTACCGAATGCAACACCTGCTGCGAAAAGTCCTGTCTTGCCCCAGTTAATCTTTGACTTACTCATAACTATGTACCTCCGTATTTTATAAGTATAATTTTCCCGCGTGCGTCAACAGATAGTTGCATATATCTGTAGTTAGTTGTAACACACTCTTTTTTCAGCCGTTATTATAACATTGTGATTTTGCAATCGCAACAGTCATTCATAAAATTTTTGTAAACAATTTTGCCTGTATGACTGTACCAAAATTGAAAAATATAAAGCAGATTAGTAAAAACCGTTAAAAAGAATATTGTAAAGTTAGTGTATAATTTTAATTGGCAAAAATAATGGGAAGTAGAATTAACCAC
>CAMEEX010000252.1 GCA_945915235.1 uncultured Clostridia bacterium
TTTCAATGTTCTACCTCAGTTCCAATTCCCTCCTTATCATCCTGCCCATCATATCTGTTAATATATATATTAGCCTGGGGGATATTATAGAAGTTGGCCAAATTATTTTTTAACGCTACAATATCAAAATCATAGAAATCCTTGTTCTGCCCGGCGTATATGCCGCTTTTCTTTAAGAGAGCCATATCTATAAGTACTATTTTCCCATAGTCTGAGCTGTTCTCATCGAGGTTGAGTCTCACGTCACAAGAGATAAGCTCATAGTCCGTGCCCTCAACACACGAGACAGCACGCTCCCGCACCGTATCGCAGTATAGGCTTATTATCTCATCATTACGCCCCTTCTCGGCACTTAATATTCCTGCATACACCTCGTCAGAGAGCTCACAATCCGAAAATATATCGCTGTCAAAGGATATCTCCCTTCCGCCAAACAGCCCCGCAAGCGGTGCGACAACAACCATTATCATCACAACTCCGCCCAAAAGCTTCATGTACCTCGCATACTTTTCGTTCGATATGATGCTCTCAAGAACACTCATAATGATATATATGCAGAAAATATTTCCTATATATTGTTTTATGCCATCCATATAATCACGCTCCCGAGAAGAATGCCGCGTTGGTTGATGAACAGACGATTGCTATGGTCAGCAGAAACATTATCCCGACATTCATAGAACTCACCATGAGGAGCTTCACTCCCTCATACATCCCGTTCAGGCACTCCGTATAGTTCTTTTCCGCCACCGGCTCTAAAACCGCTCCCGCCGCCTTACAGCCATACGCAAACACGAAAAGCTTTATGACCGGCATCGCACATAGCATTATGATGACAAGCATCGCTGCGACTCCGACACTGTTCTTTATGAGCGCGCCTGAGCCGAGAACAATCCCAGCGACGGCATCGACAGCCGTACCCGCGCCGGGTATCATACCCACGAGCTTGGTTATCGTCGTGCCCTTCAGTGAGTCGAGCATCGGGCTTATGAGTCCCTTTATGACATTGAGACCTATCACAACACCGAAAAGTGCCTTGTTTGTCCACTCGAGAAGCTCCTTTATAAGCTCGGACAGCTTTCCGAATATGCCGTCCTTAGATATGTAATTCATCATATTTATTATCATATATATTGTCGCCCCGGGTATAACTATTTTTAACAGCACCTTGTCCACTATCAGTATGAGAAACATGGCAAGCTCGTAGAACGCCACTGCCCCGGCGCTCCCGCTCCCGGCAGTTATCACAATCGAGTAGGTCGGTATGAGCACCTGCATAAATTCGACAACCGCAGTGAGAAGCGAACCGGCAACCCCCGCAGACCACTGCGCCGCATAGGTCAGCACCGCCATGAGTGCAAGCTGTATGATATAGCCGCCCGTCCTAGCTATGCCTGCCTCGAAAAAAGCCGCGGCAATATTTTTAAAGAGCGCTCCAACTATGCCGAGCAGCAGAAGCTTCACAAAAATATCCTTCTGTTCGGAAAAGCCTCCGAATATGCCATATGCCGCCGAAGCCGCGGCACTTCTTAACGCCTCACTGTACTTTCCCTCCATCGCAAGTTTTACCAGCTTGTCAAAGTCGACATCGTAGGATTTTAAGGAATCGTCGACTTTCCCAAAGTCATAGTCATCGACCTCGACCGCATACACCCTGCATGGAAGAGCGAACATGAGAGGCACGGCGAGCGCCAGCGCCGCAAAAATACACATAATCCATCTTTTCATAGCATTTCACCCACCAGCTTCAAAAGACGTACCACCACAGGGCAGCTCACATACAGAAGTGACAGCTTTCCGAAGTTCTCTATCTGCACCGCAAGCGCCGAATATCCCATATCCCTGCAGAGTGAACTCGAGAACTCGGCGATATATGTAAGCCCCGCCATCTTTAACATTATCACAATGTACTCTCCGTCGATTGTCACAAACTGCGACATAATCTCAAGCTGCGACACTATACCCGACAGCCTTGCCGCAAGATACAGCATTATGAGAACGCACGCCGCGAGGCTCACATACAGATGAAATTCTCCCTTTGCATTTTTAAGGCTAAGGGCAAGCAGTGCTCCGATTATCCCGATGACGGCTACCTTTATCATATCCATAAGCACACCCCTACAGCGAAAACAGATTTTTTATTGTCTCAAACAGCTCATATATGTACGGAACTATCCAGAACAGAACGAGCAGAAGCCCCGCAAGGCTTGTCAGAAATGCATGCTCCTCGCGCCCGCTGTGCTTTAATATCTGCGAAATCACAGAGACGAGTATTCCGACCGCTGCAATTTTAAAAATAAGGCTGACCTCCAATTCATCTCCACCTTTCATATCAAAATTATGGTGAGAAACAGCCCTGCCATCACCCCCAGACCCATGTACATTCTGCAATTATCAGCATACTTTCCCGAAAGCTCTGCAATGTCCTCATCCACACCCTCAAGATACAGCTCAATGTTGTTTATCTGCTGTACGAGGTCAAGGTACCCAAGGCTGTCGGCAACCCTCACAAGGCTGTCACATTCCTTTCCGTCAAGGTGTGCCGCTGTGGCAAGAACCTGCGCCTGTGCCGCCCACACCTCCTTCAGCGAGCTGCCGTTTTCCGTCCTCAGCTCCTCGCCCATCTTCCAGAAAAAATCCCGCACCGCCTCCTGTCCGACACTGCATCTTTCACCCACATGCATGAACGCGGACGGCAGAGTCTCAACGCCATAGCGAAGCTCACTCTTTAACACCCCGAAGCTCTGCTTCAGAGCCTTCAACGTGTCGATACGGCAGGTGAGCTCCCACACGAGCCCCCTCGCGTACAGCGTGGTGGCAC
>CAMEEX010000253.1 GCA_945915235.1 uncultured Clostridia bacterium
AGCTTGAAAAGCAGGTAAAGGAGCTGTGCAGGAGGCTTGAAAAAGCTGAAATATCGCAGAAGGAAGGTAAAAATTCCGATATTTCCGGAGCGGACGGCGGCAAAAAAACTCTGGTCATAGTGACAGCCGACCATGGACATATGGACACCAAGGGCGTGGCGCTCACGGACTATCCTAAGCTGTGCGAGTGTCTGCTAAGACTTCCGTCCATAGAGCCGAGGGCGCTCAATTTCTTCATAAAGCCGGGAATGGAGGAGCAGTTTGTAAACGAATTTAACAGGAGATTTTCCGATAAATTTCTGCTGCTTACAAAAGAGGAAGTGCTCGAAAGGAAGCTTTTCGGCGAGGGTGCGGAGCATGAGAATTTTCAAGGTATGCTGGGCGATTATCTGGCAGTTGCAACGGCGGATTTGTGCATATACGGCACAAGGGAGGAAGCGGATTTCTTCATCGGAGCACATGCGGGGCTCACGGCGGAGGAGATGATGATACCGCTTATATTGGTTGAATGTTAAAAGGCAGAGCAGATAATTGGGGGACTTTAGCCCCCATTATTCTTTGTTAATTGCATTGTAGATTTCCAGCTTCAGTTCCTCGTCATCGTTATAGGTACCAGCCATTATTGCAGTCATTATTTTATGTAAAAGTTCTTTGTCGATTTTGCTTGCAGCCACATTAAGACTGATATTTTCTGTTTTGGCGAGAAAGGTCTGCGCTATTGCCAAAAGTCCATTAAGCAGTAGAAATAATGTTGAAAGAGTGATGGCTAAACGCTTGTTTCTATCAGCAAAACAATGGAACTGACAAGTACAAAAAAATAGATGAGTGAGTTTATCTACAAATGTTGGATAGTAGTCATCATTTTGGATATTGATAAGAACGCTTTCTAACTTTCCAAAGTCAAGTTCTTCGAGTGTGCCTCCTCCGCTATGCTTTATTGTTTTTTCGTGAGTTTCCCGTGCCAATTCGGGGGTGATATATATAAAATTACTCATTATTCACTCTCCTTTAGGCGCTTGAGGACATCTTCATTTTCTGCCATGAGTTTTTCAAGTTCATCACCTGCATCACCTAAGAATCGTTCATATTCGGATTTTTCCAATGGTTTAATATATTCTTCCAGTTGATAATGAAACGCATCGCGAAGAGCCATATCCCTGCTCGCCATCTTTGTACGAGCCTGTATGATAAGAGGTTTCCAAAGTGGAAGATTTTCAAATGCTGTAAAAATATCAGATAATTCCCAGTTGTTTAATTGACGTCCAAGTTTCTCGGACTGTTGTTTTATCAACTCAGCAAGTCCGCATTCGTAGGAGGCGATGAGAGTAAGAACTTCTGAATAAAATGTATCTCTTACCCTGTCTTTTTTAGATAAATTGAGAATTTGTTTATATTCCTTTGCCTTTTCTCTGAATATGCTCTGATAAATTTTATCTGTGTAAATACCATATTTAGCATTTCCCATATTAACGTAATCTCTTAATGTATCAGTGAATTCTCTGCGATAGTTCTCCTCCTGAAGAAATGAACCAAGAAATTCACTGTCCCTTTGATTAATATATTTAGTTGCGCCACCGGATTTTTGATTAATGATATCAATAACAATATCAAGCATAATCTGACGTAAACTTTTGGCAGGAGCACTTTCAACAAGCAACATGGACAAATTCAAAAAGGCTCGAAAGTCGAATATTGCAATTCGTGGAATTCGGTTGCTGATGTTCCCGACATTAATGTCGGGAACATTCTGTTCGGCAATGCAGGCAAGAAATGTTTTTAAGCGATTTCCCTTAAGAATTTCATAACCGTTGGCAGATAATTCTTCTTGGTTCTCACTGACATATCTTTCAATAGTTCGTGGCTCAACTTCAAAATAAACAGCCACCATATTTTTTGTAAAACATATTTTATCTTCAAAATGAATGCCTTGAATGCGTGTTTGTTTTTGGATTTCGGTGATAGCCAGGTCGTTGTTCAATATATTTTGACGATCTAACTTTGAAGAAGTTAAATTTTTAGCCATTATTTGACCTCCTTGGGTTAGCTATGATTTACTGATTAATTTAGATACAATTTTTTAGGGGGATAGATAAGCTTAATAATTGATTTTAAATGACTTAATCTAATTGAAATTTTACATTAAATATCATAAAAAATCTACATTAAGTTGACCATAAAATTATGTAAACGAGAGATAAAACGTCATTAAGGACTTAGTTATGAGAAAATAAAATTGGAGTATGGGAAACGCATGGAATGGGTAGCGTTACCAAAGTTTAGGGGAGAAGATTTATAACAGTTGAATTTTATTTAAACTATGATAGAATTTTAAATAACAATCATAAATTAAAAGGACAAGAGAAATACATGAACGAATTACAGCAATATATATCCATAATTTTGGCGACGGATTTCAACAAGATAATAATAAGCAATCCGGCAAACAAGTCAGAGGAGTACCAGAAGCTCGTGATTGAGCGCAGGAAGGATTTCAGCCAGATTTCCAAGTACACGCAGAAGCAGGTATTTCACGAGAATGTGAAGGAGGAGCTTCTTGCCGACAGGTGCGTCGAGCTGATTAACGGACATTACAGACAGGTGAACGGCATGACCGCTGACGCGGAGCACATCATACTTATTTCCAAGAACGGAAAGTGCAATTATAAGGTCAAGAGGCTTGCGACCGAGGCTATAAAGGCGTCGAAGGGCATTGGCGCAGGCAGTGAAAAAGGAGCGGCTGCGGGAAAATTGACTAACGCGGCAGGTGGAATGACCCTAGATAATGGTCACAACCGCAAAAAGAACTACAT
>CAMEEX010000254.1 GCA_945915235.1 uncultured Clostridia bacterium
CGATAGATTCATCTCGTAAATCTCAACCTCGCTCATACGCCGCTTAAACGGCAGTGCAAACGCCTCGTACGGAAAAGCTAATTGAAGCAGCTCCCACACTCCGAGCTTCTCCGCTTTGTTATACAGCGCCACCACATCAAGGTTCTCTCTCTTAATTATTTCGGCTATACGGTCAAAGTCACGACCGGTCATAGCACTCATGCCCATGTTATTCATATTAAAAGATCCGAAACGGTATTTCATTAAGCATGGTCCTTTCTTTTTCAGTAACAAAAAAGCCCCGCCTATCGGCAGGGCCTTGGGTTTTTCGTACCTGCCGCAAGCTCAATATAAGTGCATGGCAAAGTCTTTTATTAGTTTATCACAATATTTGGTAATACTCAAGCATAGTCTGCATTTCGACTATCGATTCTCACGTGTTACCCAGCTCCACATATACCTCGCCGTCGGCATCGATTGTGAGCTTCATCTTCTTGATGTAACGGTCGTAAAACTGTTTTTTCTCGCTGGTACTCATCTCCGCACGTGTTGCGCGATACGCGTCCTCAAGCACATCCTGAATGTTAAACTGCACATACTCATCGAGCGCTGCCTGCACCTCGTTGAGTACCGCTTTAATCTTGATATCGTTGCTGTTACCTGTGCAGAAGTCATCGATATAGCAGTATTTATACCCTCCGTCAACAAGCGCATTTTTGATATCGGGGCCGCACTTGGAGTGCTCCACCATAACAAGAAAATTTGCCTCGGGAAGCTCGGTGATAAGTCCCCAGTAATCTGAGTCACTGGACACAAGGATGAAGTCATTTACACCGTCACGGTAGTGCTCGCGGGATGCGCTGGCGGTTAGGCGAATGTCAACCAGCGACTTGTTGTCCTTAAGGCGTTCAATGAGGATATACTCGATGGGAATCTCCGTAAAGTCCTCGAGGATGCTCCACGCAGATGCAGTATTCACATCATCGAAAAGCACGATTTTTGAAATCTTGGCAAGCAACGCCTGCTGATCTAGATTGTTCAGAGTCGCATACAGCTTGTACGGATCGGAATTCTCACAGTCGACCATCATTACCACGCGCTCGCTATCGCCGAGGAAGCGATAGATGCCGGCTTTAGTCATGTTGCCTGCGTCCGAGATTTTGCTCATGTCATAGAAGGAATCCTCGTTTGCTTCGTAGAGCAGAGTAACAAACTTCTTGTCGTTATACAGAATGTTGCCCTTGTTGGTGAAGGGCCAGTTGATATAAACGCCGTAGGGGTAGCCGCTCTTATTCTCGTAGTATTCATTTGCGGCTCGCTTAATACCGTTTTCGGAAAGTCCGTCCGGCATTATAAAAATTGCTCTGATGTACTCCCACTTGAGCCATATGGGGAATATGTCCTTGCAGTTATTAATTCGGTTATTAATGTGGGCGTTGATATCTAAGATGTATTGATTGGGTTTTATATTCGCTTTTATGATTGATATTCCGTCACTCTCAAGCTCATTCAGGCACTCCTGCGGGATGTATTCAGGAAGGGTATGCAAATTTTTAAGATCATAGCACATCGCCTTATTGATTTTTCCGTAGTTGCGCTCAATGGCGGTGCGCAGCATACACAGATTTCGGATTATGCGTGCGTTTTTGTTAAACCTCAGCTTATTATACCAATCGAACTCGGGAGGCTGCACGTCATTTTCAAAGATTGTCTTGGGCACTCCGATAAGATATGCAATCTTTGATATAACGGTATATGTACTGTTTTTATAATCCATTGTGAGTGAGGATTCGTTTTCCGCTTCGCTATCTGACACATAGGCAATCACGCTGCTGTCATAATACTCTGTCATAAGTAAATCCCTCCCAGTTTGTTTGTCGCACTAATTGTAGTACCGTTGAAGTACAATAAAACGGTCAGCAGATCCCTGCTCTGTCTTTTTTCAGTGACAGCACTCTGACTACAACCTGCTTACCGTCGGGTGCCTTGTATTTGCAGCACTCTCCGACTTTTGTGCCAACAATGCTTCTGCCCAGCAAGGAGCGCTCACTTAGCTTTCCGTCCTCCATAAAATTGTAGGTCTTAGAAACATAGTCGGCACACTTCTCGTCATATTCTTCGGTATATCTCATAATCGTAACATCGAACTCGTCCTTCGTATTCTCAAATCGAATTCTCACAGTATCTCCAACCCCGACAATCGTAGGATCAATATAGTCCGCAGTGTACCTGCAGCCAGTCAGGTTATACCCGGAGCAGCCCCAGAACTTTCCTCTGTAGCCTGTTCGTATCATCATACTTCTCCCACATACAGGACACTTTTTCTGCATCATAGATCGACTCCTCCTTAAAACGGTAATTTCCTCTCTATGCTTTACCACGGCAAAATATACCCAATATTAATAGTAATAATCGTCCGATTCCATGTCATCGGGATTGAATTCCTCGTAATAGTCTCCGGCAGCTTCATAATCGCAGGGCACATCGAAGTCGTCGCGGTACTCGTCGCTAAGCCTCGAATTCATTAATTCGGCAATAGGATCGTCATAGTCGGGCTCGTAGGCATCTGCCCACTCTCTGAACTCCTTGAACATGCTCTCGTATTCTTCCATGGAAGGCAGCTCATACGGCACCTTGCTTATGCTTATTTCATTGTTCTCGGAGATGTGAATATCCCACCCTGTATCGTCTTCGACCCCGCCGGCCTGCTTCTCCAGACGCAACTCGTTATTTCCTGCCTTGATAATCCATGCCGTATTCTCGGAAACCTTGTCCGACCTGTTTAGAACGATTCTTCCGAACTCGTCAAGCCCTACACACCCGGAGGCTTT
>CAMEEX010000255.1 GCA_945915235.1 uncultured Clostridia bacterium
GTCCGTTGAGCTTTTCGGCTCCCCGCCGATTAGTATGACACTAAAGCCCTTGTCCGCAAGTCTTTTGGCATGGGAAAGCGCGTTGGTCACATAGGTTGCCTTCTCCTGCCTGATGTACTCAATCATCCAGCCGGTCGTCGTGCCGGCATCGAGATATACGCAGTCGTCAGGCTCTATGAGAGCTGCCGCATAGCGCGCTATCACCTGCTTTTCCGCGGTCTGCAGCTCCTGCTTCTGAACCATGGAAAGCTCCTTATTCACAATCTGTGCCGTGTGAAGCGCTATCGCCCCGCCGAACACCTTCGTGAGCCTTCCCTCTCTGTCAAGCGCGATTATGTCACGCCTGATCGTGGACTCCGAGGTATTAAGGATTTCCTTAAGCTCCGCAACCGTTATGCTCTCTCTCTCATATACCAACCTGACAATTTCTTCCTGCCGTCTCTCTGTCAACATTTTTCTCCCTCCAACTGCTGAGAAAAGATATTCAAATCCTGCCAAACACTGCTTACATATTTTATAATCTGATTTTCCGTATTATCTGCAATTATCTATAATTATTTTTTCTCAAGCGATGTCTCTCTGATAATTTTTCTAATCGGCAATACTCGTCCCGGTGAAACCGAAAGCTCGTCAACACCCATCTTTATAAATTCCTCCGTGAGTGACGTGTCCGCGCCGAGCTCGCCGCAGATTCCCGCCCATATTCCAGCTTTGTGCGCGTTCTCAACGGTCATTCGTATCATCTTTAATACCGCCGGGTGATGCGGGTCGTAGAAATCGTCAAGCTTCGGATTCTGCCTGTCGATGGCGAGCGTGTACTGCGTGAGGTCGTTTGTTCCGATACTGAAAAAATCAACCTCCTTTGCCAGCTCGTCGCTGACCATAACCGCAGCCGGAGTCTCGATCATAATGCCCTCAAGCACATCTGCGTAGGCTATTCCCTGCTCCTTAAGCTCCGCCTTTACCTCCTGCATGATTTTCTTAATTCGCCTCACTTCATTTACCGAGGTAATCATCGGATACATGACCGCGATATTGCCGTAAACTCCCGCGCGCAGAATTGCACGAAGCTGCGTCTTGAAAATCTCAGGCTGTGAAAGGCATATTCTGATTGCCCTGTAACCGAGAGCCGGATTTTCCTCAGCATCCAGATTGAAATAGTCGACCTTCTTATCCGCGCCGATATCAAGCGTTCTTATGATTACCCGCTTGCCTGCCATGGTCTCTGCCACCGACTTGTAAATCTGGAACTGCTCGTTCTCAGACGGAAAATCATCACTTCCAAGATATATAAATTCACTTCTGAAAAGCCCTATCCCGCTCGCATCGTTCTTCAAAACCATCGCAAGGTCACTCGTACTGCCTATGTTAGCATACAACATAATGTGCTGTCCGTCCAGTGTGACATCTTCTTTGCCCTTGAGCGTGAGAAGGAGCTCCTTTTTCTCGTCCTCCTCCCTCTTGCGCTTTGAAAGTCTGTCAACAGTCTCCTCGTCAGGTTCAATATATATCACGCCGTCAAAGCCGTCCACGATGGCTTCCTTTCCGTCCAAATCGGCGGTAAGCGGAAGCCCCGTATCGACGAGTGCAGGAATACTCATGGTTCTTGCAAGTATTGCGGTGTGCGAATTTACCGAGCCGTGAACCGTGACAAAAGATAGGATTTTGTCCTTGTCCATCTGTACGGTCTCCGACGGTGCCAGATCCTCGGCGATCACAATCACAGGTTCATCTGCATTTACCTGTCCCTCCTTACTGCCCTTTAAAATAGAAATAAGGCGCTCGGATATATCCTTCACATCTGCGGCTCTTCCGCGCATATACTCGTCGTCCATCGCAGAAAACATATTTGCAAAGTTGTCAGCCGTGACACCGACAGCGTACTCCGCATTTACCTGCTGTGTGGTGATGATGTTGTTTACGGAGTCCGTGAAATCGTCGTCCTCAAGCATCATCTGGTGAACTTCGAATATTGCAGCATTTGCCTCGCCGACCTCCCTGCAAGCCTTATCGTAAAGGGCTGCAAGCTGTGTGAGTGCCGTCTGCTTCGCCGCCTCAAAACGCGCAAGCTCCGCATCGGTGTCGGCTACTTTTACTCTGATAATTTTATGTTCCTTTTTTGAAAAAACGCTTATTTTACCTATGGCTATCCCGCCGAAAACACTTTTTCCATGATAAACCTGCATATCGCAGCCCTCCAATCCTATTGTCTGTTACCTCATCAATACATTATGGTTATTAAATTTCAGACTGCCAAACATAAATATGTACGGCAGTCTGAATGTATTAAATCATATTATAAATTTGCCTCCATGAAAGCTGAGACAGCGGCACATGCCTGCTCCTCGTCCTCCCCGTTGAAGCTAAATTCAACTGTATCGCCCTGCTTTGCAGCAAGACCCATGATTCCGAAAATCTTCTTGGCGTCAACCTTTGCTGCGCCCTTTCCGATCTTAATCTCACTTGCGAAGCCCTTGGCAGTTTTTACAAGCTCTCCTGCCGGTCTTGCGTGAATACCCTGTGCGTCTTTGATGGTGTACGAAAATGTCTTCATAGTGTTAATCTCCTTTCGATGATTGCCGGGTACGTTGTGGAATTTTTATATATCGCTTCTGGACACGCTCTCGCTTCGTTGTATTACGCAGCAGTGCGTAAGAGGCTAAAATACAGCCCCTAAGCACTGGCGAATACAAAGAGTCCGAAAGCGATATATAAAAATTCCACAACTGTTCCTTCGCGAAATAATAAAGTTACTCAACTTTCCCACCAGTAAATCTGGTGTAAACACCTGATTTTCATGCAAAA
>CAMEEX010000256.1 GCA_945915235.1 uncultured Clostridia bacterium
ACCATCTTCTGAGATCAAAATGCATATGAGAGTATATCAGAAGAGACCTGATGTAGGTTCTGTTGTACACGCTCACCCATCGTATGCTACGGCATTTGCCATCGCAGGTATTCCTCTCACGGCACCTATCATGCCGGAGGCAGTTATAGCACTTGGCTGTGTACCTATTGCAAAGTATGGCACACCGTCAACCAACGAGATACCTGATGCGGTTGAGGAGTATCTTCCATATTATGATGCAGTACTTCTTGAGAACCACGGAGCACTCTCATACAGCGTGGATCTGCTCTCGGCTTACCACAAGATGGAGTCACTTGAGTTCTACGCAGAGCTCTTATACAAGGCAAGACAGCTCGGCGGTCCTAAGGAGCTCAGCAAGGAGCAGGTAGAGCGTCTCTATGAAATCAGAAGACAGTTCGGTCTGCCTGGAAAGCACCCTGCTAACCTCTGCCCGAATGCAAGAGAGGGCAAGCCTAACTGCCATAGCTGCGGCGGCTCATGCGGAAGCACTACAGATGCATCACCTGAGCTTGTGGCTGAGATCACCCGCAAGGTTTTAGAGCAGCTTAACAGATAATCAGTTGACGGAAGAGGTGGTTTTGTGAATTCTTCACAGATTACTGAGATTGTAAAGAATGTCATAATGCAGCAGAAGCAGGACATGTCGCTTGAGCTTGCAAAGACTCTCGCGCAGCGCGTCGAGGAGAGGGCAGTTCAGATGGGCGTTAAGGCAGTTATCGTCGTGATGAACAGCGGGGCGAACCCGGTGCTTGTCCACTGTATGGACGACTCGTTCATCGCAAGCTACGATGTTGCGTTTAACAAGGCATATACGGTTGTCGGTCTTAAGATCTCTACCATAGAGCTTAAGAAGCTGGCACAGCCGGGAGGTTCGCTATACGGAGTACAGAACACCAACGGCGGAAGAATAGTGATATTCGGAGGCGGTGAGCCACTCATGGCAGGTGGACGTATTGTTGGCGGACTTGGAGTGAGCGGCGGTACGGAGGAGGAAGACACCGCACTGGCGGCTTACGGCAGACAGGTTTTTATGGAACTTGTCGATAAGACAGTTTAAGAAACGGAGGTTTTAGACGTGGGTTCATCAAATATTGATATTGAAGCTATTGTAAAACAGGTTTTAAAGGACATGACAGGGGGACAGACAACACAGGCTGCTGCTCCTGCAAGCAACACACCGGGAGCAATCCCTAAGACGGCACATGTTGCCATGCTCACATCACTTGAGCATTTTGATGTGAAGGAGTTCCCTATCCCGGAGCTCGGCGACGGAGATATCCTCGTTAAGGTTGAGGGCTGCGGCGTATGCGGTACCGACGCACACGAGTTTAAGAGAGACCCGTTCAGCCTTATCCCTGTAGCACTCGGACACGAGGGAACAGGTGAGATAGTTGCCATGGGCAAGAATGTAAAGAAGGACAGCGCAGGCAAGGATTTACATATCGGAGATAAGGTTGTAACCTGTATGATTTTCAAGGACAATCCTGATATCACAATGTTCGACCTCAACAAGCAGAATGTAGGCGGAGCCGATGTATACGGACTTCTCCCTGATGACGATGTTCATCTTAACGGCTGGTTCTCAGATTACATCTTTATCCGCGAGGGTTCAACGGTATTCAACGTAAGTGACCTTGACCTCGACTCAAGAATTCTCATCGAGCCATGTGCGGTTCTGGTACATGCGGTTGAGAGAGCCAAGACAACCAACATTCTGCGTTTCAACTCAAGAGTTGTTGTACAGGGCTGTGGTCCTATCGGTCTTATCTGTATAGCAGTTCTCCGAACAATGGGTATCGAGAACATCGTTGCTGTTGACGGTGAGGCTAAGAGACTTGAGTTCGCCAAGATGATGGGTGCAACAAAGACAGTTAATTTCAAGGAGCACAAGGGCATTGAGGAGCTCGCAGGTGCAGTTGAGGCAAGCTTCGACGGACATCTTGCAGACTTCGCATTCCAGTGTACAGGTTCACCTGTGGCACACAGCAATATCTATAAGTTTATCCGCAACGGCGGCGGATTATGTGAGCTCGGTTTCTTCATCAACGGTGGAGATGCTACAATCAACCCTCACTTTGATATCTGCTCTAAGGAGATTACAACAGTCGGTTCATGGGTATACACTCTCAGAGATTATGCCACAACATTCGATTTCTTAAAGAGAGCTAAGGGCATCGGACTTCCTATCGAGAAGCTTATAACACATAAGTTCCCTCTCGAGGAGATCAACGAGGCACTCAAGACCAACCTGAAGATGGAAGGACTCAAGATAGCAATCGTAAATAAGTAGGAGCCGGTTTCTACAGTATCGCAGAGAAGAGGTTTGATATATGGCACAGGCAGTTGGACTTTTAGAGGTATATGGTCTTGTCGCAGCATTCGTCGCAGGTGATGCGGGGTGCAAGGCAGCCGACGTTACAATGGAGACATTTGATAAAAACAAGCCTGCCAATGCGGATAAACTGCCGGTACCGCTTCTGGTCACCGTGAAGTTTCGCGGCAGTATCTCGGCAGTGAGGGCAGCCATGGAGGCAGCCAAGCTTGCAGCCAACACAGTTACGGGTGTCGCATCGGAGTATGTTATTCCGGCACCTGAGGACGATGTGGAGAAGCTTCTTAAGCTGTCGGCACTCGATAAGAGCTGATTTTGGGAAAACAATCCCACAGATTAATGAAGGCAGGAATATATAAAATATACATTATTAACATATTTTATCTAAGGAGGATAATAAAATGGCACAGGAAGCATTAGGAATGATCGAGACAAGAGGT
>CAMEEX010000257.1 GCA_945915235.1 uncultured Clostridia bacterium
TCTCTTCACCACCTTCATCTTTCATTGCAGGTTCAATCTCAAATCTTTGTTTTTGAGTCCCGCCTGTATACCGCGTTTCACATATATCCGTTCTTTGCAGCCGCTTACCTTTGAATATACAGTTTTCAAACAGTTCGTCATACTTCCTCGGCTTGTATTTTCTTGTCTCCAATCCTCTGATACATTTGAGTGCCTGTTTTGCCTTGGCTAAATTCATATTCGTTCCCAGATTATTTTGAAAATATTCTATTCTCTGTAATTCATCTTTGATATCTCTTCTGTTTTCACGGCACACCCTTAATAGTTCGACCAAATCTATTGCATCCTCGTCGCTGGTCTCACACAGTTCGATGTAGTGGAGAATATCGCAGATTTTCTGTTCCACGTCAGAATGTTTTTTTGCCAATTCTTCCCTATAGTCCTTAATACCTTCAACAAGATATATAAAATGCGTCAGATACTCCGTCCAATCCATCTCCGACAAATCATATGACGACACATTCTTCTCAACCTGCTCCGCCACTTCATCATATGTGATTTCCTTAATGTGGGAGACTGCGTCGTCCTCAGACATTTTTTCCTGTTGCTTAGCAGCAGCTTCCTCAGAAGGTTCAATCGCCTCGTCATTCTCTCCTTCCTCCGCCTCCATATCCTCTGTTTTTTCCTCAACTGGAACCATACAATAAAACGCCGCTTTCTTTCCCACACATATACGGCTGTTCGCCTGTGCAAAAGTAAATACCGCTGCCTCCCGTTCACCCGGCACAGCCACCAGTTGATCAGCATGGTTCGTTCCATAATAATTTCCGCTGTAATCCATTATGTAATATAAAGAATCTGTTCCCATAGGCACCTCGTCTGTAAAAAAATAAGAACCGTCAAGAGTCAATCTCGTATACGGTTCTTATTATAAATATTGAGGTGTCCCATAAATACACCTTGTATGCCAACTATTCATATTTTTTCATAAACTTCTGTGCCACATCTCTAATCTGTTCCACTACCTCCTCGGGTCCCGTGACCTTCACATCATCACCCAGACTGAACAGCCACCCGAAAAACTGCAGGCTTACGTTTACTTCCACATTCAGCTCACTGCGTCCATCACCCACTTTGCGGAAGGAAATGTCCTTTCCAAATCTGTCGATAAACACACCGCACATGTAGTCCGCAAGTTCAATAGTCACCCTTGTTCTCTTTCCCTGATACATTCCAAAGGTTGCCTTTGAGTACTCCGCAATATCAAAGTTTTTGAATTCCTCCCTGCCGTCACGCGCCGTCTCCTCGACAGAAATATGCATCATCTTGTCAACGCGGTAATGCTTAATCCTATGATCCCAGTCGTCAAATGCAATCATGTAATAATTCTCATCGTCCCACATGAGCACCCACGGACTTACCACGAACCATGCACCGCCATGTCTCGGGACAAGCTTCTTATTGACATCCCACTTATAGTATTGAAAACGTATTTTTCTGTTCTGGTTAATAGCACTGTGTATGTCATCAACATTATAATATACACTTTCGTTCATCGTCTTGACGCGGTCATTTATAAATACCTGCCGCTGTAACTGCTTAGCCTGGTGCTCACTCACAAACTTCTTAATCTTAGCAATCAGCTCACGCGACTTCGTTATGGTAATGAACTTTGACGACTGAATGGCATCAATCAGAAGCTTCACCTCCGCCAGCTCAAACTCCCTCGAACCGACATGATAATAGGTCTCTCTTCCAATCTGCTCCTTGATGATTTCAATTCCGAACTTGTCCGTCATATCCTGCAAATCTGCATATATACTCTTTCTCTCCGCAGTGACATCGTATTTTTCGAGTTCTTCCATAATCTGTGGCATCGTAAGCCCATGCTCATCGTCCGTCTTATCAAGCATGATTCTCATGAGATAGCTGAACTTAAACTTTTGATTTGCGCCTCGCGGCATCGGCGGCACCTCCTTAGGCAGTCTGCTTTACCTTATCTTCCGGTTTCCTCTGCAAAAACATTTTACTCCCATTTAATGATTAATATTTGCAACTTATCTTTTCTTTACTATAACACATCACAAATAAATTCTCAACAGCCTTTTGACTATTTTGAGGTAACAAAAAAACGATGCCTGCCAAAAACAAGCACCGTTTTCTGCAATTTTACTTCACCACGCTATTTTTTTACATATTCTAAAAACATAAATATATAAAATACGCCGCATATCCAAGCAGCATGACAATTCCGCACGGCTTTCTCAGCTCCCTGTATTTGATTGTCCCGAGCCACAGCACCACACCACTTGCAATAGCGATAACCGTGTCAATAATGAATTTACTTTCAAACGGAACCGTACAGATAAGTGCCGTTGTTCCAATCACAAACAGGATATTGAAAATATTACTTCCGACGATATTTCCGATGGCAATGCCCGCATTTCCCTTCTTCGCCGCCGTTACTGATGTCACAAGTTCCGGGAGAGATGTACCGAAAGCGACAATGGTAAGACCGATAAATCTCTCGCTCATTCCGAAAAATCTCGCAATTTCAGACGCACCGCTTACGGCGAAATCGCTTCCCTTCACAACCATAACACCGCCGATAACCATGAACAGAATACATTTCCATACAGGTATATCCTTCACCGCGGCATCTTCCTGCGAGCTGCCCTTCTTCGACATCACAAAAAGATATCCGAGAAATACAATGAACAAAATCCAGAAAATTATGCCTTCCGCAAATGTTATCTTTGCTCCCGTTATTCCAAATATCATAAGCACAGCCGTT
>CAMEEX010000258.1 GCA_945915235.1 uncultured Clostridia bacterium
ATCATTGATATCATTGAGGTCAAAATACCTTTTGACCTCAACATCATACTTATAATTTTCAGGAGGAAAATCATGGAATTTCGTCCCTGCATAGATATACACAACGGCAAGGTAAAACAGATTGTCGGCGGGAGCCTCGCCGACAAGGGAGATTACGCACGCGAGAATTTTGTGTCCGAGGCTGACGCTGCGTATTTTTCAGATTTATATTACGGCCTCGGAATACACGGCGGTCATGTAATCCTGTTAAATCCCGCCTCCTCGCCGTATTATAATGAGACAAAAGCCCAGGCGCTCTCAGCGCTCTCGCGCCACCCGGGCTTTTTGCAGATCGGCGGCGGCATAAACGCTGACAACGCCTCCGAATTTATAGAAGCCGGCGCCTCACACGTCATCGTGACCTCCTATGTTTTTTGCGGCGGTCATATAGACTACGACCGGTTAAAAGCGCTTGTGAAAAAGGTTGGAAGAGAACACATCGTCTTAGACCTGAGCTGTAAAAAGACTGAAGCCGGCTACAAAATAGTGACTGACCGCTGGCAGAAGCTGACCGACACCTGTGTCACCCCCGCCCTGCTTGACGAACTGGCAAAATACTGCGACGAATACCTTATCCACGCCGTCGACGTGGAGGGAAAATGTCACGGAATTGAGTGTGAGCTCGTGGAACAGCTCTCAGCCTACGAGGGACTCCCCGTAACATACGCGGGCGGCGTCGGCTCCTTCGATGACCTCACGCGCCTTAAAACACTCGGAAAATCCCGCATCAACGTGACCATAGGAAGCGCCCTCGACCTGTTCGGCGGAAATATGGCGCTTGACGAGGTTTTGAGCTTCATAGCACAGACGTAAGCTGTTATTATAGCTGCCATTAAGCAAAAAGACCAGTCCTTGAAATCAAAGACCGGTCTTATTTTCGTGCATATCTGCAACTATAGCGTATTCAATTACTCTTCCCAGTTATGCCATACTTCCTGAACGTCGTCATCGTCATCGAGAAGGTCAAGGATACGATTCATCTGCTTGATATCCTCATCAGATGTAAGTGTCACATAGTTCTGAGGTATCATTGTAACCTCAGCCTGTGCCATCTTGATTCCGAGAGCCTCAAGAGCCTCTCTCACAGCACCGCAGGAATCCGGGTCTGTAAGAATCTCGAAGCTGTCATCGTCCTCATCGAAATCCTCTGCACCTGCATCGAGAGCTGCCATCATGAGCTCATCTGCGTCCATGCTGCACTCTTCCTTGTCAATGATAATCTGACCCTTCTTGTCAAACATGAAGGATACGCAGCCCTGTGTACCTATGCTTCCGCCACCCTTTGTGAATGCGCTGCGGACATTGGCTGCTGTTCTGTTCTTGTTGTCTGTAAGGCACTCAACGATAATAGCTGTTCCGCTTGGGCCATAGCCCTCGTATGTAGCCACTACATAGTTAGCGGCGTTGCTGTCTCCGGCTGCCTTCTTAACACTTCTGTCGATAGTGTCGTTAGGCATGTTGTTAGCCTTAGCCTTAGCGATAACATCACGAAGCTTGCTGTTGTTGTTAGGATCCGGACCGCCCTCCTTGACAGCTATCATGAGCTCCTTACCTATTCTAGTGAAAATCTTACCCTTTGCTGCGTCATTCTTCTCTTTTTTATGCTTAATGTTGGCAAATTTTGAATGTCCTGACATATTACTTTACCTCTTCCTTGTAATCCTTAATGCTGAAGCTGTAGCGTCCCATCTTGTCCTTGCCAAGGCATACAACCTTGACAACATCGCCAAGTGTAAGAACGTCCTCTACATGGTCAATTCTCTCCTTGCTAATCTTGGAAATGTGAACCATTCCCTCCTTGCCGGGAGCGAACTCTAAGAATGCACCAAACTCCTTGATGCTTACAACCTTGCCCTCAAATACCTGTCCCTCTTCGTAATCTGTTACGATAGTCTTGATGTACTTGATAGCCTTATCCATCATAGCCTTGTCTGTTCCGCATACGGATACAGCGCCGTCGTCCGTAATGTCAATCTTAACGCCTGTCTCATCGATGATAGCGTTGATTGTCTTTCCTCTCTGTCCGACAACATCACCAATCTTAGATGGATCAATCTGAATCTGCACCATCTTAGGAGCGTATGGGCCGACTTCCTTTCTTGGCTCTGCTATAGCCGGCTTCATGCAGGTATCCATGATGAACAGTCTAGCCTCACGGCATCTTGCGATGGCACCCTCAACGATAGGTCTTGTAAGACCGTGAATCTTAATATCCATCTGGATAGCTGTGATACCGTCTGTTGTACCTGTTACCTTGAAGTCCATGTCTCCGAAGAAATCCTCAAGACCCTGGATATCGGTAAGAAGTACATAATCATCGTCTGTCTCACCTGTTACAAGACCACAGGAGATACCTGCTACCATCTTCTTAATAGGAACACCTGCTGCCATAAGTGACATACATGATGCACAGGTAGAAGCCATAGATGTTGAACCGTTGGACTCGAAAGTCTCGGATACTGTTCTGATGGCGTATGGGAACTCCTCCTCTGACGGAAGTACAGGTACAAGAGCTCTCTCCGCAAGAGCACCATGTCCGATTTCACGGCGTCCAGGTCCTCTTGAAACCTTGGTCTCACCTACTGAGTAAGCAGGGAAATTGTAGTGGTGCATATATCTCTTAGATGTTGTATCGTCAAGTCCGTCAAGCTTCTGTGCCTCTGATAACGGAGCAAGTGTACATACGTTACAAATCTGGGTCTGTCCTCTTGTGAACATTGCAGAG
>CAMEEX010000259.1 GCA_945915235.1 uncultured Clostridia bacterium
GGCAGATTTGGATAAGGCAGCAGATGCACGGCAGAAGGTAAGTGCGACACCCGAAACGGGGGAGAACACTGCACAGACGGACAGCTATGCGGAGCTTAAGGAACAGGGTGTGGACGTGCGCCTGCTCGAGTTTCTCGACGCACCGACGTATCAGGACAAGATAAACTATCTCAACCTTATAAGGACGAGTATAGACGATGCGCTCATCAACAATATAGCGGCTGCCATGGATATAACGGTTGACGACGGTCCGATAGATGCCAGATTTTTCTCGCTTCGTAACTGCCTTGCGACCAAGGCGAAGTACGAGTGTGCGAGAAGATAATCGGGACTTGCACAAAAGCCGGCTAAATGTTAAGATAATGGTGTATGTGCGGCAGAGTCCCTTACTGCGCGGGGATAGGGGCATGTATATTATAGAAAAGACGCAGTGCGGAGGATATAATGAGAATTGCATTAATTAATGAGAACAGCCAGGCAGCCAAGAATGCCATGGTTTATGAGAACCTCAAGAAGGTTGCAGATGCAAAGGGCTATGAGGTAGTCAATTACGGAATGTATTCCGCAGATGATGCAGCACAGCTTACCTATGTACAGTGCGGTATTTTGGCTGCTATTCTTTTAAACAGCGGTGCAGCGGATTTCGTTGTTACAGGCTGCGGTACAGGTGAGGGCGCAATGCTTGCACTCAACTCATTTCCGGGTGTGCTTTGCGGACACATCGTTGACCCTTCAGACGCATTCATGTTCAGCCAGATCAATGCAGGCAATGCCGTGGCTCTTCCTTTTGCAAAGGGCTTTGGCTGGGGTGCAGAGCTCAACCTTACATATATTTTTGAGAAGCTTTTCGAGCAGGAGCCGGGCGGCGGTTATCCTAAGGAGAGAGTTGTTCCTGAGCAGCGCAACAAGAAGATATTAGACGAGGTTAAGAAGGTAACACACACAGATATGCTCTATATTCTTAAGAATATTGATAAAGAGCTCTTAAAGGGCGCCGTAAGCGGAGAGCATTTTGCAGAGTACTTCTTCAAGGACTGCAAGAACGCTGAGATAGCAGAATACATCAAGTCAGTATTGGCATAGTGAGGATAACATATAGGAATGGTAGGATTTTACAATACCATTTCTAAAATTTACCTAAACACTACGATAATACTGTTGCTTTTTGAAAAGTGATTATGTATAATAGCAAAAGAATGTGGTTAATCCATTTCTATTGATACAATTTAAGAAAAGAGGTTTATGTAAGATGGCAAAGATCGATTTAAGCAAGTATGGCATCACAGGAACTACAGAAGTTGTCTACAATCCTTCTTATGAGTTATTATTTGAGGAGGAGACCAAGTCTACAAACGAGGGCTATGAAGTAGGTAAGGAGAGCGAGCTTGGTGCTGTCAACGTTATGACAGGTATCTACACAGGACGTTCACCTAAGGATAAGTACATCGTTGTTGACGAGAACTCCAAGGATACAGTTTGGTGGACATCAGACGAGTACAAGAATGATAACCACCCAATGACAGAGGAGACTTGGGCAGCAGTTAAGGATATCGCTAAGAAGGAGCTCTCCAACAAGAGACTCTTCGTAGTAGATGCATTCTGCGGCGCTAACAAGGATACAAGAATGGCAGTTCGTTTCATCGTTGAGGTTGCTTGGCAGGCTCACTTTGTAACTAACATGTTCATTAAGCCTACAGCAGAGGAGCTTGAGAACTTCGAGCCTGATTTCGTAGTATACAACGCTTCTAAGGCTAAGGTTGAGAACTTCAAGGAGTTAGGTCTTAACTCTGAGACATGTGTAGCATTCAACATCACAAGCCGTGAGCAGGTTATTGTAAATACATGGTACGGCGGAGAGATGAAGAAGGGTATGTTCTCCATGATGAACTACTACCTTCCACTCAAGGGTATTGCTTCCATGCACTGCTCAGCTAACACAGATATGAATGGTGAGAACACAGCTATCTTCTTCGGTCTTTCAGGAACAGGTAAGACTACACTTTCCACAGACCCTAAGAGACTTCTCATCGGTGATGACGAGCACGGCTGGGATGACAACGGCGTATTCAACTTCGAGGGAGGCTGCTACGCTAAGGTTATCGGACTTGACAAGGAGTCTGAGCCTGATATCTACAATGCAATCAAGAGAAATGCTCTTCTTGAGAATGTTACTGTTGATGCTGACGGCAAGATTGATTTCGACGATAAGAGCGTAACAGAGAATACTCGTGTATCCTATCCTATTGATCATATCAAGAACATTGTACGTCCAATCTCTTCAGCTCCTGCTGCAAAGAACGTAATCTTCCTTTCAGCAGATGCATTTGGTGTACTTCCTCCGGTATCTATCCTCACTGAGGCACAGACACAGTACTACTTCCTTTCAGGATTTACTGCTAAGCTTGCTGGTACAGAGAGAGGTATTACAGAACCTACACCAACATTCTCAGCTTGCTTCGGACAGGCATTCCTTGAGCTTCATCCTACAAAGTATGCTGAAGAACTTGTTAAGAAGATGCAGAAGAGCGGAGCTAAGGCTTACTTAGTTAACACAGGATGGAATGGTACAGGAAAGAGAATTTCTATTAAGGATACTCGTGGTATCATCGATGCTATTCTTTCGGGTGCTATCAACGAAGCTCCTACAAAGAAGATCCCTATGTTCAACTTTGAAGTTCCTACAGAGCTTCCAGGAGTTGATCCAGCAATCCTTGATCCAAGAGATACATATGCTGATGCTTCTGA
>CAMEEX010000260.1 GCA_945915235.1 uncultured Clostridia bacterium
TGCAGTTAGCAATCTTCTCGCCTATGCCGTGAACCTTCCTAAGCTCGCCCATGACTGCCTCATATTCGAGCCCCATAAGCATCTTCTCATCGAGCTCGCCGTCGTGGAATTTTACGCAGGCATCCATTATATACGGAGCGCGAAAGCCTGTCTTACACTCCTTAAGTCCTTCCTCTCCCGCCTCGATAAGCTTCTCTGCGGACGGAAAATTATAGAACACGCCCTTGTTCTTCACTCCCGCACCTGTCGTCTCCGAAAGCTGGCTATCCTTCTCAAGCTCATCTTTTGCGCCGTCTGCTACAGCCCCGTACCTTATTGACAGGTCGGAGACTATCTTTTTGATGTGCGGTATCTGCTTGTTCTGCGAGATGATGAAGGAAATCATTGTCTCAAAGAAGCTCTGGTTCAGTATCCTTATCCCCCACATCATGTCCATTGCAGGCTTCAGCTTGTCGTCCCTTTTACATATAGCCCTCTTTATCGCCGCATAGTCCCTGTCTAGGTCAAAATAGTCCACCCATATTTCCTCAAAGGTCTTTTTATCCGTGTTGTAAAAAATGACCGACAAATCCTCTTTCTGTTCTATATGTAAGAATTTTCCCTTTGCGGACAGAAAATAATCATTCTCTCCAATCTTTTCAAAATGAAAGCACTGACCACACTCTAAGGTCTGTGCAAGATGAAAATCCTCCAATCCGCTGACATACAGATTGCCGTCTTTTTCATGTATTTCCATATTCATAAGTACCACCTTCCGCGCGATATGCTCTTGCTCATCATAATTCGTAGATTGATTAAATATCATTTCCCCAGACGCTTCCGCCCGGCATCGGGCAGTCCATCCGGCGCTTTCTCGCCCGTGCGAGCACGAAGCAGCCGCAGTGACTGCATGTAAGTCCCCCCACAAGGTCAGGACATTTGCTGCAAAGCTCCAGCCTTCTCTCGTACTCGGCATCCTCAACCACGTCCTCCTTCGGCAGCGATGCCACATACGCCGCGATGCTCTCCGCCATCATATCCTTCTGAAGATTAGGCGGTATGTTACAGTTACAGATTTTTTTCATTTGCAAATGCCTCCCTTAAAAGCCCCGCTCCCCTTATTATCTCCTCCTCGCCAAGCCTTGCATAGCCGAGAATTATTGTACTTTTCCTTCCAGTAAGCTTTGTAATATCAGCCCCGATGCTGTCGTCAAGAAAGTGCTCCGACAGAGGATACACCTTGACTCTGACTTGTGCCGCCATACGCACAAGCTCCTCCTCCGTCCTCTCGTCGGTTGACACAAGGACATGCAGCCCCGCACTCTCTCCCGCGACCTCGTATCCGGCACCCAATTTTTTTAATTCGCCAAGCAAAATATCGTGCTTGGACTTGTATATACCTCTCATCTTATTCAGATGGCGCTCATAATATCCCTCTTTTATGAACAGATTGACAATGTTCTGGTCAATTCGCGACACCGTGTTCGAATATCTTTTCCCGACGCGAATGTAGCTGTCCATAAGCCTGTCCGGCAGAACCATGTAGCTCATTCGAAGCCCTGGCGCGATGGATTTCGAGAATGTTCCTATATAGATTACCCTGCCGTTCTTGTCGAGCCCCTGCAAAGCGGGTATCGGCTTTCCTCTATACCTGAATTCCGAGTCGTAATCGTCCTCTATAATGTATCTGTCAGGACATTCGCCCGCCCATGAAAGCAGCTCCATTCTCCTTCCGATACTCATGACTATTCCCATAGGGTACTGGTGTGACGGTGTTACATATGCCACATTCACATCGTTTTCCCTGAGTGTCTCACAGCTAAGTCCGTACTCGTCAAGCCGTATCGGACACACTTTTCTTCCAATTCCCTTTAACACAAAATATGCCTTGCGGTACGCCGGATTTTCCATCGCGTAGCTGAGCGCCCCGCCATGTGCGTCACACAGAAGCTGGTCGAGCAGCATTAAAAGATACTCGTCTCCCGCCCCCACTATTATATTGTCCGGACTGCAGCTCACGCCCCTCGACTCATGCAGATAATCGGCTATCGTCTCGCGGAACGCCTCATCGCCCTGCGGCTCTCCAATGTTAAAGAGCCCCGCCTCCTCACTCATGACAGCCCTGCTGACCTTGCGCCATGAGTTGTACGGAAAATTGTCAAGCTCTATACCGCTCGGGGAGAAATCAATATCGTACTCCCTCTCCTTAACAACCTCCGCATCGGCTCTTCTATGCTCCACAGCCCCGAGGTCATACAGCCCATCAAGCTTCAGAACATAGTATCCCCTGCACGGTCTCGACTCGATGTAACCCTCGCTCAGGAGCTGGTCATACGCGAGCTGCACCGTGCTCCTGCTCACACTCAGATGCTCCGACAATGCCCTCGTCGAGGGAAGCTTTGCCTCAGCCCTGAGCTTCTTATCCCTGATCTCTTTTTTTATATAATCATATATCTGCTCATATATAGGCTTCTTTCCACCCACAACAAGCGGCACCGAAAGCTCCTTCACCCCGCACCTCCAACTAATCTGTCTATAAAAAAATTATTATTTCACTTAAAACACAACCACCCCGAGCCCCTAACCTGCCCACGGACTCTTCCATTTTACCATATTCACCTCAAAACACAATTCCTTTATAATTTTACCTTTTGACCCATATACAAATTTATTATATAATAGTCTTATATATGAAACCCCGGTTGCCAAAATATGCTCTGTAAACTTAACTGTGTATAACGTGTTATATT
>CAMEEX010000261.1 GCA_945915235.1 uncultured Clostridia bacterium
GGCAAAAAAGAAAGACGAAGCTCCCGTAAAAACCGATGGATGGAAGGACACGTTTTCTGACCTGATGAATCTGCTTTTGTGTTTCTTCGTTCTCCTGTTTGCGTCGTCAACGGTTGATGCTGAGAAATTTCAGCAGATTGCACAGTCAATGTCACAGAGTTTTTCAATTCTTAACGGAGGTCAGACCGGAATAGGCGAGGGAATACTTATTGCCAGCGGCGCGAGTCAGCTTACGGAGCTCAGCCAGTATTATACGGAACTCGGTAAAAACGAGGAAGGTGAGGCAGACACCATTACCTATGCAAAGTTGGAACTTGAGAAGGAAGAGTTAAAAGAATCCACAAAAATGTCTGAAAATATTGAGCGTGAACTCGAGGCGGATAAGATTTCCTCTTCCGTTGAGGTTCAGACGACGACACATTATGTCCAGCTCACGCTCAAGGGTTCTTTGCTTTTTGACTCTGCAAAGGCAGACTTAAAACCGGAGGCGAAGGAACTTCTCAGCCAAGTTGCCCAGATACTTGCACAGTATCCGGACAATACAATACAGATACTTGGACACACGGATAATGTTCCGATAATCGGGGATCCGCTTTTTACGAGCAATGCGGTGTTGTCGACGTACCGTGCACTTTCAGTATATGAATATCTTGTCAATGACTGCGGTCTTTCTCCTGCGAACCTGATGCATTCGGGATTTGGCGAGTACAAACCGATAGCCGACAATTCCACGGCGGAGGGAAGAGCACAGAACAGACGTGTTGAAATCAGAATATACAACAGCTATAATAATTACAATGAGTAGATATAGGAGGAAAAACAGTTGAAAAAGAGTCTATTACAAATCATTACACTTACCTTGGTTGTAGTGAACCTTGTGCTTTCGGCACTGCTTATTTTTACATGTATGCCGGCAATAAGCAAGACCGGTAAACTTGTGGACAAAATATGCGAGATTGTCGATTTGGATGTGAGCGGTTCATCGGATGAGCCTGAGACAGTAGACATCAAGAACCTTGAAGAGATTGCCGTAACATTCAACGGTGACTCGACAACGTCACTTAATCTCAAAACAGGTGATGACGGAAAGCAGCATGTTATTGTTGTCGGTGTAAGCCTTGTTGTCGATAAATCACATGCAGATTATAAGGCAAAGCACGACACAATCAGTTCGGCAATGAGCCAGATTGACAGTGTAATCATTGATGTTGTTTCACAGTACACCATGACCCAGGCTAACTCCAATAAAGAGGAGATACGCAAAGAGGTTCTTGGCAGATTACAGCAGCTTTTTGATTCAACATTTATATATGATGTAAGCTTTACAAGTTTTATTACCCAGTAATGAATTCTAAGAGAAAGGCAGGTGGCTTTAATGAGCGAAGTCCTGTCGCAGAGCGAGATAGATAATCTGCTTAAAGCTCTCAACAGCGGTGAGCTTGATGTAGAGGAAATAAAAGATAAGGACGAAAAACAGGTCAAGAATTACGATTTTGCAAGACCAACCAAATTTTCCAAGGAACACCTTCGTACATTGGAGATAATTTTCGAACATTATGGCCGACTTCATTCAACAAATTTGCCTGCATAGTTGAGAAAGTCAAGTCAGTCTGAGGCAGTTAATTCAGAGTCAGTTATTTATTCAGAGTTTTCCAATGCACTTTCGAATCCAGTGTTGTTAGGTGTTATCAATATGTCACCGCTTGAAGGCACGATAGTTATGGAAATTTCCGGCAATCTGGCTTACTCGATGATTGACCGATTGTTGGGTGGTGAGGGAGAACCACTTGACAAGATAAGGGACTATTCAGAGATAGAGTTGGTTATTCTTGAGCGCATTTTTACGATATGTGTTAATTTGCTGAGGGAGCCATGGCAGAATGTGGTGAGCATTTCGCCTAGATTGGAAAGGATTGAGACTAATTCTCAGTTTGCACAGATTATTTCACCTAGTGAAACTATTGCAATTATTACAATTAATGTTAAAATAGGTGATGTGGAAGGACTGATGAATGTCTGCCTCCCTTATGGGGTGCTTGAACCTGTTATGGACAAATTGAACACGAAATACTGGTTTTCTACCATGCAGGACAAGGATAACAAGTCATACAACGATGCTATTGAGAGCCTTATCTCAAAGGCGCAGATTCCGATTAAGGCAGTGCTTGGAAACAGTTCGATATCTGTCAATGATTTTATGAATCTGCATGTAGGTGATGTGATTAAGCTTGATAGAGGCATAGATGAAGAATTGGATATTTTTGTGGGCAATATAAAGAAGTTTGCGGCTATGCCCGGTTCGGCCAATGATAATTATGCGGTTCGAATTACGCAAATACTGAAAGAAGAGGAGTGAGACAATGGACGGAATGTTATCACAAGAAGAAATCAACGCATTATTAGCCGGAGTTGATAATGGTGGTGGAGATAATAATTCTTCAACAGCAGATTCTAAAGCCCCTGCAGATGATGAGCAGTTTCTTACAGACGAACAGAAGGATGCCATTGGAGAGATTTCTAATATCAGTATGGGTTCGGCAGCAACAACACTTGGTATGCTGCTCAATCAGACTGTTACTATTACTACGCCGAATGTATCTTATGTAAGCTGGGAT
>CAMEEX010000262.1 GCA_945915235.1 uncultured Clostridia bacterium
TAAAAATATCATTTAACAGCTCTATTTCCTGCGGAAATTCATATTTATCATCGACACCCTGCAATAAAAATTTATTTACTGCATCATGTTTTTCGATGGCGTAGTCAATCTCCTTGTTAGAACCGCTCTTATAAGCTCCTATATTTATAAGATCCTCGGCCTCATTATAGGTAGCAAGGACATTTTTAAGTTTTCCTGCAACCGCCTTGTGTTCCTTGTCAACTATCTGACTCATAACTCGTGATATACTCATAAGTACATCAATGGCAGGATAATGGTTCTTGTTAGCAAGTTTACGGTTGAGCATTATATGTCCATCGAGAATACTTCTCGCGGTATCAGTGATAGGCTCATTGAAATCGTCTCCATCTACAAGGACTGTGTAGAGTCCCGTTATGGAGCCCTTGCTGCTCATTCCCGCTCTCTCAAGAAGCTTTGGCAGCTCGCTGTACACACTCGGCGGGTATCCTCTCGTAACAGGAGGCTCGCCTGACGCAAGCCCTATCTCTCTCTGTGCCATGGAGAAACGTGTGAGTGAGTCCATCATAAGAAGTACATCCTTGCCTTGATCCCTGAAATACTCCGCTATGGCAGTAGCCGTCTTGGCTGCCTTGTTACGGATGAGTGCGGGCTTGTCGGAAGTTGCTACGATAAGCACGCTTCTCTTCATGCCCTCCTCACCGAGGTCTCTCTCAATGAACTCACGCACCTCTCTGCCTCGCTCTCCAATTAGAGCTATAACATTAATGTCTGCCTTTGTGTTGCGGGCAAACATACCGAGAAGTGTACTTTTTCCAACTCCGCTTCCTGCAAATATTCCGATACGCTGACCTTTTCCTACGGTAATCAAGCCGTCAACAGCCTTAACCCCGAGCGGAAGCACCTCAGATATAATCTCCCTGTCCATAGGGTCAGGCGGTGCCGCCTCACATGGATATTCAGCTTCATAATGTATTGTGCTTCCATCGGACGGATTTCCAAGGCCATCAAGGGATTTGCCAAGCAGCTCCGGTCCAACCTTAATCATCAGCGGCTTTCCCGTATTCTCTACCGTACATCCCGGCGCTATTCCGTCAACCGCCTCAAATGGCATGAGAAGTATTCTGTTGTCCTTAAAACCTACAACCTCGGTGTATATCACCCTGTCAGGATTATCCCTCGGAATTATCCTGCAAAGGTCGTTGAGCCTTGCATCAGGACCGATTGACTCAATACTAAGTCCGACAACTTTAGAAACCCGTCCAAGTTTCTTGTAATAGGTCTTGTCCGTCAATCGTATATACTTTTCCAAATTTATATCTGCAAGCACGGTTCAATCTCTCCTAACAGATGTATATTAGTCTTAAAACAGCTCTGCACTTAGTTATTCATACAGCTCAACAGCTTAATATCCTTTATAAGGTTGTTGAGCTGTACATCAAGACTACAGTCAAATACTCCTGACTCTGTCTCGATGAGACACTCATTTTTCTTTAGATTAGCATCCTCGGATATCTCAATCTGCACTTCCTTGGATATTGCCCCTGTAATCAAATTTTGATTGTTAATCGTAAATCTGTAATCATCCGGTGATACATGTATGATAAACTCTTTACCTGCATCCGCGTTTCCCATCACCGAGTTAATGAGATATATTATCATATCCTTCTTATCCTCAGCGACAGTATGTGTAACATTCGAAAATACCTTGATGAAGGTGTCCACCAGCATCGGTTCTATGTCAGCGACCTTCTTCTGATATTCCTTCTCAAGCTGCTGTTCTTTCGCCTGATACTCTTCCTCAAGCTTTCTCTTCTGTTTCTCAACAGCCTCAGCTCCGTCCTTAAGTCCCTGCTCGTAGCCCTCATTCTTCATTATATTAATGAACTGTTCAGCCTCGCGGTGTGCCTGTGCGACTATCTCTTCGCCTTCACGCCTGGCATTGTCAAGTATCTCCTGCGTCTGCACGGATATCTCTTCCTGTGCCGCCGCCGTCTCATCCTCCGTAAGTTCCTCGACAACCTGCGCGCTCAGCCCACTCACAAACCCGTCTGCGTCCGGGGGATTCGGGCTCAGGACATTCGTTGTTACTATATTCTTTTTGATGCTGTTAATCTTATCTATAACCTTCTGGTTAGAATCAATCACATAGCTGTCAGCATTCTTAACTACAAAGCTATTATATTTCAGCAGATTAGACAACTATCTCGTCACCTCCGCCTCTTGCTATTACAATCTCGCCGGCATCTTCAAGCTTTCTGATATTATTAACAATCTTCTGCTGTGCCTCCTCAACATCCTTGAGACGTACAGGACCCATAAAGTCCATATCCTCCTTTATCATAGCAGCAAGACGCTTTGAAAGGTTCCTGAAGATAACATTCTGAACCTCCTCGTTGGCATTCTTGAGAGCAACGGCAATATCATTGTTCTCGATATCACGCAGCACTCTCTGAATAGCTCTGTCGTCGAGCGAGAGGATATCTTCGAATACGAACATCTTCTTTCTGATCTCGTCTGCGAGCTCCGGATCCTCGACCTCGAGGGTTTCCACAATGTGTTTCTCCGTTCCTCTGTCAACCGCATTGAGGATATCAACGATGGCATCAACTCCACCGACAATGGTGT
>CAMEEX010000263.1 GCA_945915235.1 uncultured Clostridia bacterium
GAAGTGGTTAATTCTACTTCCCATTATTTTTGCCAATTAAAATTATACACTAACGTTCGCTCCGCTTGACATTCACGGACCGATGGCGACGGCAAGGAGCATGCATCTGTCAGCCTCATACTGGGGCTTTGTGCTTATGAGTACGCACCTTGGCATGCATTGGGGACAGATTTTGGGAATGTTTAGCGGAATTTTAAAGGGAAAGAAAGCAAGAAACGTGCTGGTATGGGCGTTTAGGCTCGTGGCAATGGCAATCGCGGTGTACGGACTTTACTGCTTTGTACATAAAGATATTTTTTCATACATGCTTCTCAAAAATGACTTTGTCTTTTTCGATTTTGAACAGAGCATTTTTTCCGTGTTTGTGGAAAATGCGGCGATGATGGGGCTGTGGGTGTGTGTTGGGTATTATGCGTCAAAGGGGATTGTGAAGGTTACGTCTTTGTAAGTAGAAATGAGATTATTTTCATTGATATGTGGTATAAAGAAAATGAATATGCATAATATAAAATTGTAATTGCATTTTTCATATTTTTTGTGTAAAATGTAATTAGAGAAGCTGTGTATCAGCGGTGGGTTGACACCTAAAATCTGATATATTTTCCGAACGAAGGTGTCGGAGGTTGGCAGGCAACAGAAAAACCTGTTATTTTCCAGACATAGGTGCTGGAGGTTGGCAGACAACGGAAAAATCAACCACGAAAAGGGAATGTTCAGTGCTGCGGCATGGACATTCCCTTTTTAAATAATATGGGGTTAAGGGTTGTTTTATGGACAAAAGACGGGCAATTCAAATAATGACCAAAGCGGCAGAATTATATAGAGACAATTTGGAGGACCAGAAGATATTATTTTTATATGGTTTTCCGTCAGATGTGAAAAGGGATTTACTAAAGGATAGTAAGATTTTGTCATCGATAAAGGGTTATGAGGTGGCGTTTCATAGATATAATTTTTTGCATCTTACAGGTGTTAGGCTGAATAAAAAGGAGACTGCATCTGCGATTCATTTTTATCAAAAGTGTATCGATAAAAGACTGACTGAAAAAGATTTTTCTTTTGCAGGCGATGGTTCTACAGGACAAAAGTTAGATATACTGGAAAAGATGATGCTGCTAAAAAATAATGTTACAATGATTGGTGAATTTACTGACCGAGGACCGAAACTATTTTCGGAAAAGGTTGCAGGAAATGTATGCGGCTGCATTGGTTTTGTAAAAGATGTAAATACAAGCTTAAATGTGCCAAATACCTTGTTAAAGAAGGACATAAGAGATATTACGGCACAGCCGACATGTAAAGTATTTGCTGTAATGTCAAAGAATTATGTTAGTGAAAAGTATTCAACATTTGCCAAGCTGGATAAAAGTATTGATATAACCCAATATTATTTTTCTGAAGAAATAGAAAGCATGATAGATAGAAACAATCTATAATACTCTATACTCCGAAGGTCTTACCCCCACACAATCGCGAAAACAAGTACAAAATCTGCTTTCGTCGGCAAATCCGCTGGCAAAGCAGATTTCTTTTATTGTGAGATTGGTGTTTTTAAGCAGATATTTTGCATGGTTGAGGCGCGTGTTTACAAGGTACTCATGGGGAGTACAGCCCGTGCGTTTTTTAAACAGCCTTATAAAATAAAATCGGCTTAAGCCCGCGAGCGAGGCGAGTTCGTCGACAGAGAGCTCCTCGGTAAAATGAGAGGTAATGTAGCCTGTGACGGAGGATATCGCGTCATTTCCAGAGCCTGACAGGTCATCGGTGCGCTCAAGGTCATTTCTGCGGTCCGCATCATTTTCGCTATTTGCGAAATCTGCCAACATTCCGGTAATTAGCATGGACATGGAGACCTCAGCCGGGATATTTCCGTTGGCGAAGGCTGTTATGAGGGTGGCAAGCCCGGAAGGCTCCCTGTCAAGAACAGGAGCGGCACAGCCGTATTTTTTGCTCAGAAAATCGTAGTATTTGGGTGCGGCTGTCCCGTCGATATGAAGCCAGTCCGCCTCCCAGCCGTCCACACTCTCGTATCCGTGTGCTTCATAGCAATTTATCAAAACCGTGCTTCCGGCAGACACCACGGTATCAGTCCCGGAGGCATGCACGGTGCAGCTTCCCGATTTTACATGCATGATTAAAAGGCTGTCGTAGCTTTTTCTGTTCAGCACATATCCGGGGCAATATGTAAAATGTCCGATGCATATAGGATAGAGCAGGCAGGACAATGCCTCCTGCGTCGGTGTATATATAAAATATTCAGATGAAGGTTTCACAAGCGGCTCGTTTACTTTCAAAATTTACCCCCCTGCATACTGCAAACATTGTTTGCAGTATTGCCACCAATAAGTATCCACATTGCAGCAATGCGAATACATATATTTTTATTCTAATTTCATTGTCACTCCAATACAGTGATTCATAGTGGAAAAACACAGATACACTTTCAATTTATTTCACAACAATCAGAGCAATTTTTATAAATATAACAGCAAATCACAGCAATGTCAACGGCACCGTGATATGATAATATACAAATAAAAGAAAATCTGCAGATAGTGTCAAGTGACCTATGAAAAAACTGAGTAAAGAAAAAAGGCTCAGATGA
>CAMEEX010000264.1 GCA_945915235.1 uncultured Clostridia bacterium
TATCATTAAACGAACCTCTCGGAACAGACAAGGAGGGAAACAAAATCTGTTTTCAGGATGTCACTTTTTCGGAGGACGAGGACGTGGTCGAGAGACTGCAGAACAAAGAGGATATAGTAAGACTTATGGAGGCGTTCAACAGTAAATTGTCTGAGCGGGAACAGCGGATTATCATGTACCGGTATGGGTTATATGGCAACAGACCACGCACGCAGAGGGAGCTTGCGGCTGAATACGGCATAAGCAGAAGCTATGTGAGCAGAATAGAGAAAAAGGCGCTCGAGAGAATGAGGGAGGTCTTTGAAGAATAAAGTGTTGCTCTTGTTTGTGGAAAATGCTATAATAAAGAGAATACTGTAAAAAATATTATATTGCAAAATGCGAAATAAGCATTTTAAATACTATTTATGCCGCAGGATGGCGGCATGGAGGATCAGCATGAGTTTTAAACAGCCGGAGTACTGCAGTGTATTGGGAGTTCATGTGACGGTGGGTGATATGGACTCAATAAAGAAGTGTGTACTTGACAATATTGAGGAGCTGCGTGGAAAATATATTTGTGTTTCGAATGTCCATACGACGGTGACTGCGTATGAAAACCGCAATTACAGAAGAGTTCAGAATGGTGCTGCGATGGTTTTTCCGGACGGAGGACCACTCAGCATTGTGTGCAGACTTATGGGGCATAAGAATGCCAGTCGTGTAACAGGACCGGATTTTATGGGCGAGATGTTCAAGGAGAAAGGGGTGCGCCAGTTCTTCTACGGCAGCACGCCCGAGACGCTGGACAAGCTTAGGGAGATACTTAAGAAAGAACACCCTGATATACAGATATGCGGCATGTATTCGCCGCCTTTTAGGACCCTGTCTCCTGAGGAGGACGAGGAGATTGTCAACATGATTAACGAGACTAAGCCTGATATAGTATGGATAGGCCTCGGTGCGCCGAAGCAGGAGAACTGGATGGCGAAGCATGATGGAAAAATTAACGCGGTCATGGTGGGCGTCGGAGCAGGCTTTGACTATTTTGCCGGCAATATTAAGCGCGCTCCGATGATAATGCAGAAGCTCTCGCTGGAATGGCTGTACAGACTGGTGCAGGAGCCTAAGAGACTGTATAAACGCTATTTCTCGACGAATACGGTTTTTCTCATAGCCTGCTACAGACTGTGGAAGCAGTCCCGCAAAATTAAGAAGAGAAGATAGGAAAGCTGCATGAATATTGTTAAGAGATTTACAGATTGGGCATATCGAAACAACGATATCTTCTATTATTTTTCATTTTTGAGCCTGGTTTTTGCAAAGTCACTCGGATTTTATTCCGGGGATACCGAGTATAGGATAATTATGGCATTTTCCATGCTGTGCCTTGGGCTCAAGCTTGTCTTTACGAAGTACACATTAAAAGAGATGCTTATTATGGCTGCGATAGCTGTCTATGCGGTGCTTATATATCTAAAGACGGGTTATATCACCTTCACGATAACGGTTGTGACGCTTCTCGGGGCTAAAGATATTGACGTACATGATTTATTAAAAAAAGTGCTTTTTGTGAGGCTTATATGCATGACCGTGCTTGTGAGCGCGAGCGTGGCAGGGATTGTGAGCAATTATGTCAAGGATCAGTATGAGGACGGACTTACATATTCATACGGATTCCAGAACCCTAATGATTTCATGGTGAATGTATTTATCAATGTGGCGCTTATATTCTACCTGAATTATAAGAAACTCAATATACTGTACTTTCTGCTCTCGGCATATGCGTTCTATGCCGTGTTCTGCGTGACGAAGAGCATGACGGGAATGATGCTCGGCGTGTTTTTGTTGGCCGTGTTCCTCTGTCTCAAGCTCTTTGACAGGCTTGGCGGCTTCGGACAGAAGGTTAAGCAGGTGATAAGTGCACTGGTTGTGCCGACGAGCCTGTGGTGCTTTATAGGTACATTTATCATGTCGGCGATGTTCGATGTGAACAATAAGATTATGTTTAAGCTCGACCAGCTCGTGTCGGGACGATTAAAGATACAGCATCAGTACTGGCTTAATTACGGTTTTTCGCTGTTTGGAAAGAACATCAGCCGCGGCGCGGCAAGACCGGACGGAGTGCAGATAAACAACGGCTTTCTCGACAGCAACTACTGGTGTTCGTTTTATAAGTACGGCTTTGTGTCGGTTATGATATTTATTACATTTCTGGTTTTGGCATCGCTGTATTTCCACAAAAAGAAGAATTACAATATGGTAATAATATTAAATACAATATGCATATACGGGCTTATGGAGGATTTCCTTATCAGCTCCATAGTCAATCCTTTCCTTTTGTTGGCTGCCTTTGCAGTGTATGAAGTATTTAAGGAGAGGAAGAGGTCAGCGGAGGGTGAGAGGCTTGAAAACAAGAGTTGCCATAATAACTAATGTTCCGTCGCCGTACAGAGTGGATTTTTTCTACTTTTTGCAGACGAACTATGAGAACTATGATTTCTCGATAATATACTACTGCAACGACAGCATGGCGCGCCAGTGGAAGGCGGATGAGGACAGAATTTTGAATTCGTATTATGTGCCATCTAAGACGATAAGAATTAAGAAACACTTTG
>CAMEEX010000265.1 GCA_945915235.1 uncultured Clostridia bacterium
CTGGCAGAAATGTCTGCCTCTCTCGATACCCTTTAAGGTACCGCTCGCCTCAAATCTGAAATCATGTGCAATCTCACCTATTCTGATAGGAAGATCCTTGTATGAATGCATTCTGTTAGCGTAAATCATCATGTGGTGAGGGCAGTTCATAGGTCTGAGAACGAATGACTCTCCCTCAACCTCCATGGCAGGGAACATGTTCTCCTTGTAGTGATCCCAGTGGCCTGATGTCTTGTAGAGATTAACTGTACCAACACAAGGTGTCATAACGTGGAGATAGCCGAGCTTTCTCTCCTTAGCCTTGATGTAGTTCTCGAGCTCCTGCCATACCGTATAGCCCTTTGGTAAGAACATTGGAAGTCCACGTCCGATGAGGTCATCGGTCATGAATATCTCCATCTCCTTGCCGATCTTTCTGTGGTCGCGCTCCTTAGCCTCCTCAAGTAACTTGAGATGATCCTCAAGCTCCTCCGGTGTCGGGAAGCATACACCGTATATTCTCTGCATAACGTGATTGTTGGCATCACCTTTCCAGTAAACGCCTGAGTACTTCACAAGCTTGAAGTTCTTGCAGAGCTTAGTGTTGTCAACATGAGGTCCACGGCACAGATCCGTGAAATCGCCCTGATCGTACACTGTGATATTGCCGTCCTCAAGTCCCTCGATAAGGTCGAGCTTGTACATATCGTCCTTGAACATCTCAAGTGCCTCAGCCTTAGATACCTCTCTTCTGAAAATCTTCTTGCCTTCCTTGCAGATTTTCTTCATCTCCTTCTCGATTGCGGCGATAACCTCATCGTTTACAGCCACATCACCGAGGTCGATATCGTAGTAGAAGCCCTCCTTAACAACAGGTCCTACCCAGAACTTGGCATTAGGGTAAAGATGCTTGACTGCCTGTGCCATAACATGTGCACATGAATGATTGAGTGTGTTCAATCTCTCGTCTGCCTTAAAATCTACCATTTCAAAAATCTCCTTTTCATAAATTATCTCAAAACACTTTGCCGCTTTGACGCGACAGCATATAAAAAGCCCCCTATACAGTGGCTTTCCATCTGTATAAGGGGCGAATAAACATATCCGCGGTTCCACCCTTATTTATTCCCGTCAAACATATGCGTGCTCTTAAAGCTGCATATATCCGCGAAAATATCTCATTGTGATTATAACGGAATCACCGTGCCGTATTGGGGCAGCTCAGAGGTGGTCTTCCCGAAACAGTATTCTAAGACACTCACACCACCTATGTCTCTCTCTGCAAAAAAACTTATCCCGGTACTCTTCTCGTCAACGCTTTACTAGGAAGTATATTTCAAAAAAATGTCGATGTCAACCCTGAAATTTTTTCTGCTACTTCTGCTCATCAATCATAAGCGTCATTCTGTCCTGCAACGTCGCCGCTGTCTGCTCTGCGGTCTGTTTTCCCTCCATGAAGGAGATTATCTCGTCCATATAAATCTGGTATGTAGGCGACTTGCTGTCCGACACAAAGCCTATATTGTCAAAAATATACCTCAGCTCCTCATTATCCTTGTCTGTATTGGCATATATAGGTATATCTGCTCCGTACCAGCCTCCACCGAGTATTATAGTTGCAGGACTCTCTACAGGATTTCCGTTGCTGTCCGTCAGTATATTCCACTCAGCGTCCCTCTCATATTCCTTAACCGAGGCTTTTTCCAAAAGTTCATTGAGCTTAGGCAGATATGTCGGAAATTCCGTATCCCCCGGCAGTTTATCCGCATTTTTTAACAAATACTGAAGGAACTCCCATGCACCTTCCTTGTTATCACTGAACGCACTTATCGCAAAGCTGCTGCCATGAACACCAAAGGCGGACTTGTCTCCTGTCGGATATCCCAGATACACCGGTTCTTCAGTCCCTAAGATGGCTCTTATAATCTGTGTATCATAGGTTTTGAATACACTGTCTCTGTGCAGATATATCTGTTTATTTTGCCAATACACCGACTCCGACTCATTGTCCTCCATCTGCACAGGCAGCTTATAGGTGCCAAGCGCTTTCAAAAATCTGATAAACTCATCTGAGTCAAAACGAGCCACCCCGTTCTCCCAGTCCACAAGCCTGTCCTTCTCACCAGCCCAATAAATTCCTGCTATATCTGTAAAGTAATTCTTCGTAGTGTTTGTATAGCTGCTTACAATGCTGTCATTTCTCTCCATGAGGCTGATAAGTTCATCTATATTCCATGTCACGATATTCTTAAATTCTTCGGCACCCACAATGACCTCGGCACTAAATTTAACCGGTATGGCTGCAAGCTTTCCACTATAGGTGTAAGCATTTTTCACACCCGCGACCAGCTCATCAGCCTTAATTCTGCTGTCCTGCCTGTCCATGAGCTCATACATGTCTGTAAGATATCCCGCCGCTGAGAACTGCGCCAGGTCTATCATATCCGTGCTTATCATGTCAGGTCCGTCCTTGGAGGTGATGCTGGTGATAAATTTATTACTGTCGTCATATTCTACAAGTTCAACCTCATATCTGCTGTTGGCGCCATTAAAAAATCTGGCAAGTTCATCGTATGTCTCCCTCGTG
>CAMEEX010000266.1 GCA_945915235.1 uncultured Clostridia bacterium
AAAAAGCACGTTTTTCATTACTATTTGAGTCACTGCAAAAGCAGTGACATGGAGGATTAATATGACAGAGACAGAGGCAGTGAAGCTGTTTAAATGCCTTGCGGACAAATCAAGATTGCAGATTTTGAAATCCCTGCTCAGCGAAGATATGTATGTTGAGAGGCTTGCACAGAGACTTGGACTCACGCCGCCCACGATATCGTTTCATTTAAAGAAGCTTGAGGACGCGGGTGCGGTAAAATGCTATAAAGACCAATATTACACCATGTATTCGATATGCAGGGACGTGTTCACAACGAATATTATAGATATAATCAGCGAGGAGTCGGCTGAGGCTGGCGAGCAGAAGGAGCGCGAGGAGGCATACCGCAGGAAGGTCATAGATGCGTTCGTGGAATATGGGAAGTTCAAGTCGATTCCGGCGCAGCGAAAGAAAAAGAGAATACTTTTTGAGCTGATCGGGGAGAAGTTCGAGGCCGGTAAGCATTACACGGAGCGCGAGGTCAATATAATAATTGCGGATTTTCATGACGATTTCTGTACGCTGAGGCGTGATATGATATCCGAGGGAATTTTGAAACGTGAAAAATCAGAGTACTGGCTGGCATAAGGAGAACGCAAATGTTTAAATGTGATAAATGCGGCTGTGAACATACGTCGAGGACGGTCTGCCCTAAGTGCGGTGCTCCGGTCGTTATTGTAAACCAGGATTATCTGCTAAGAAGGCAGCAGTGGGAGGAACAGCAGAGGAACAATCTCCGATACAAGAAAAAAGGCGAGTCGGAGGGTTCGTCAAGGCGGACGTCACAAAGCGCGGCAGGTCGTTCAGGTGCCGACAGGAATGACGGCACCGACAATTTTTCATCGGAGAAAAACAGCCTGAGCGTGACTGAAAAAATGCTTGAGCTTAAAAATAACCTTCTCTCAAAAATGCGCGGTAAAAAGTCGGTTTCCGACGAGGAGCGAAAGAAAAAGGAGCGTGAAAAAAACGCTGAGGAACTGAAGGACAACCGACGTGAGCGGAAAATTAAAGAGCGGAGAAGAAAAATAATTATGTCTGTGGCGGCTGCCGCAGGCATAATTGTGGTTGCCGGAGGAATTTTTGCCGGGGTAAAAATATATAAGGGCATTGACAGAAGCGATGTGAGATATTTTGACGGGCATGAGCTGTTGTCGGTAAACGACGGGCTGCTGCTTGCAATGGACAGGGAGGACGCAGACTACTCGCTTCTTACATACACGTCCGGGCTCAATGCGGCGCTTCTTGGAGGCACGCGGGCGGACGGGGCGGAGTCACTTCTTGGCTGGTATGACGGCGAGGTAACGGAGGTGCTCTCGGATATCGGTGATATTACGGACGAATATATTTTCTCAGAGTCGGGAAGATACCTCGCCTATGTGCTCTACAGCGAGGCGGACGAGAAATATTTTCTTGTAATCTATGACCTCTCAGACGGCGGTAGCAGCAGGGTGTACGACACCGACAGAAGGGTTCAGCTCGTTGCCGTGAACAATGGCGGAGAGGTTTTCTTTAATGAGCTTGACACGGGGGATTATTCAACGGTTGTCGGCATGAATTTTTATATGGCGGATTTGAACAAAAAACTCCTGATTGCGGAAAATGTGCGCGATGCGGGCTACGATGAGAGCTCGGACAGAGCTGTGTTTATGCAGGAGGACAGGCTCTATGTGTGCGATATTTCAAAGGCGGTTGTGGACAAATATGACGACATAATTTCGGACAAGGAGCATATATTTGTAAATGAGGGGGTTATCTCGATTGTCGATAATGTTCTCAAAAAATCGGTGTTATATATGACTGATGCCGGGCTCTGGATTTATGCAGATGGGTACAATGTGCTCGCGGCGGCATCGGTTGATGCGTCGGATGAGTTCTATTACGACGGGGACGGAAAACTCTATTACAGAACGAAGGACAAGCTTTATTATGTGAAGCAAAGCATAGCGGCAGGCGGCAAAAAATCGAAATCCGATGACAGTGCGGCGGCAAACCGGCAGCAGGAGGATTTGGATACCATGTCGGCACAGAAAGCGGAGCTTGTCGTTGACGGTATATCGGGCGATATAGTGACCTCGGACAACGGAAAACTGTGGTGTGTGACGAAGGCGGGACTGCTCTTTAACAGCAGCTCGTTTGACACTGCAGTTGACAGCGGCGTCACGGACTGCACAAGGCTGCTCGGCGCGGACGGCTGTGCATATGTGAAGGACGGACAGATTGTGGCCTGTTTAGGAGACAAGGGGAAAAATAAGCTTTTGCTCGGAGACATGAGGTCAGATGAGAGCACGGATTTCAACGTCATAAGCTCAAAAAAATACCTGTATTATGTCGACTCGAGCTTCGTATTGTGGAAAATTGCCAAAAATGGAAAAGAAAGAGAGAGCCTTGGATTTGTCAGTCTGACAGCTTTTTATAGTGATTGACATGTGATTGTTATAAAAATAACAAGCCTTTTAAAGCACTTTTTCCTCAAAAACACCAAATTGCATAATAAATGAAAGCACTTACACGTTTTTTTGTAAACTTTGTGAACTATTTTGAA
>CAMEEX010000267.1 GCA_945915235.1 uncultured Clostridia bacterium
TAGATGGCATCTTTAAGATTAAGGGTGAGAAGAAACTTTTGACAGCTAAGTATACCGGAGACGCCAAAGGAAATTCGGCTATTCACAATGAGGCTGAGAAGGATGCTGTTCTTGCGGGAATTAAGAACGGGGCTGCGAGTGTCACTGAGGTGAAGAAGAGCGAGAGAATAAGGAAGGCTCCGCTCCCATTTACGACGAGTACACTTCAACAGGAGGCAGCCAAGGCTCTCAACTTTTCAACACAGAAGACCATGCGTATCGCTCAGCAGTTGTATGAGGGCGTTGATATAGAGGGTCATGGAACGATAGGTATTATCACATACCTGAGAACGGATTCGACGCGAGTAGCGGCGGAGGCTGACTTATCGGCGAGAGAATATATTAAGGATAACTATGGCGTTGATTACTATGCGCCTATGGATAATAAGAAGGAGACTGACAAGAAGATACAGGATGCACACGAGGCAATAAGACCTACGGATATCGGGCTTACACCTGTCATGGTCAAGGAGTCGCTTCAGCGCGACCAGTTCCGCCTGTATCAGCTTATATGGAAGCGTTTCGTGGCAAGCCGCATGCAGCCGGCACGATACGAGACGACTACGGCGAAGATTGCAGTCGGAGACCACCATTTCTCCGCTTCCGCATCGAGGCTCGCATTCGACGGTTTTATGTCCGTGTATGCGGAGGCTGATGAGGAGAAGGAGGAGAACAATTCAATGGTCGGAAGCCTGAGCACCGAGAGCGTGATAACGCTTGAGGACACTGAGAGCAGGCAGCATTTTACGCAGCCGCCGGCACACTATACGGAGGCGACGCTTGTAAGGACGCTCGAGGAGCTTGGCATAGGCAGACCAAGTACCTATGCTCCTACAATAACGACTATAATCAACAGAAGATATGTTGCGAAGGAAAATAAGAATCTCTATGTGACTGAGCTGGGTGAGGCGGTCAATTCCATTATGATGAAGGCGTTCCCTGTAATTGTAGACGTGAATTTTACGGCGAATATGGAGTCTCTTCTCGATGGAGTCGCAGACGGAAGCATACAGTGGAAAACAGTTGTTAGCAATTTCTATCCTGACCTTGACGAAGCAGTTAAGAACGCTGAGAAGGAGCTTGAGGAGGTTAAGATTGAGGACGAGGTAACAGACATCCCATGTGACGTATGCGGAAGGATGATGGTTGTCAAGTACGGACCTCACGGTAAGTTCCTCGCTTGTCCGGGATTCCCTGATTGCCGCAATACGAAGCCGTATCTCGAGAAGATAGGAGTTGCGTGTCCTAAGTGTGGCAAGGAGATAGTTATCAGAAAGACTAAGAAGGGAAGAAAATACTTTGGCTGTGAGGGCTTCCCTGACTGTGACTTTATGTCATGGCAGAAACCATCGGACAAGAAATGCCCTGAGTGCGGCGGTTATATGGTTGAAAAGGGAAATAAGCTTGTGTGTGCTGATGAACATTGCGGTTTTGTGATGGATAAAAACTAATATATTTAGTTATTAAAACGGAATATTAAGAATTATAACAATTATTCAGACTATTCACAAAAAAGTACACAAAAACTATTGTATATTCAAAATATTTATGCTAAACTTAGCAAGTAGAATTAATATTCTATTTGCTAAGTTTTTTTGCATAGAATGAGAAAATTGATTTTGGATTTTTTATATGGAAAGGGTGGTTGCACGGATGAGCGTTCAGTTACTTGATAAGACAAGAAAAATCAATAAGCTTCTGCACAACAATAATTCGCACAAGGTGGTATTCAACGATATATGCCAGGTACTTAGTGAGATATTGGTGTCGAATACTCTTGTTATAAGCAAGAAGGGCAAGGTATTAGGAAGCAGCCTGTGTGATGGAGTTGAGGAGATTAAGGAGTTGATTGATGATGAGGTAGGTGAGTTTATCGATCATATGCTTAATGAGCGCCTGCTAAGTGTCCTTTCCACCAAAGAGAATGTCAATCTTGAGACTCTTGGTTTTGGAAGAGGAGATGCAAGAAAGTACCAGGCAATTATCGCACCTATAGATATCGCGGGTGAGCGTCTTGGAACACTTTTTATGTATAAGTGTGACAGCCAGTATGATATAGATGACATTATTCTCTGCGAATATGGCACGACGGTTGTAGGGCTTGAGATGATGCGTTCCGTAAATGAGGAGAATGCTGAGGAGACGAGAAAAATTCACATTGTCAAGTCTGCCATCAGCACATTGTCATTCTCCGAGCTTGAGGCTATCAAGCATATCTTTGAGGAGCTCGACGGCAATGAAGGGATACTTGTTGCAAGCAAGATTGCCGATAGAGTTGGCATTACACGTTCGGTTATTGTGAATGCACTGAGAAAGTTTGTGAGTGCAGGTGTTATTGAGTCAAGATCCTCCGGCATGAAGGGAACATATATAAAGGTGCTTAATGACGTTGTTTTTGATGAGCTTAAGAAGATTGACTTAAGTGAATAGAAAATATGGTGCTTACAAAGTGCGCTGTTCTTTTTTTGAGCAGCGCATTTTAATGTAATGCAGGGGTTTGGCAAGGTCTTGCAGATT
>CAMEEX010000268.1 GCA_945915235.1 uncultured Clostridia bacterium
GCAGCCCTCATCCTCCTCCCACTGCTTAACGAGCTGTATTCTCTCTGATTTGGTTGTATCTTTTATTAACGTGCTTTTCATTATAAATCTCTCCCTGAATTTGAAATTATACTTATTAAAACACGATTTCCTATCAGCCGTCAATTACCACATCACATTACGAAAGTGATTTTTGTAAAAAGCCGCGTATTGCCTGCACATAATCATCAACCTTAAGGACTGTTGAGAGATGTCCGCCGGATACATATTTAATCTCCGGATTATGCATAAGCTTAATGAGATTCTGCTGCATCTCTCCCGAAAAGAAGTCCTGATTAGGAAGTATCAGCAGTATCTTTCCTTCCAGTTCTCTAAAATCCGCCTCTGTAACAGGTGTCTGATTCATAATGTCAGCCAGCAGCCCCGATATATGTACATCCTTTTCCCTTTTATAGTCCTTAAAAATAGTCTCAAACATATCCTGCGCATACGCCGCCTGCTCCTCGCTTTCATTGCGGATATGTCCCATTCCCGCCTTAATGAGCCTCGGCTTTAACTTTTCATAATTACAGTGCTTCATGTAGAACAGCATAAGCGGAGCCAAGAAATATTTTTTCTTAAGGCTCTTAAGTGTTGCTGCATCCATTCCGCCTGTTGAGATAAGGATAAGGCCTCCAACCTCTCCACGATACTTCTGCGTGTATATCTGTGAAACCATTCCGCCGTCACTTGCACCGACAAACACCGGCTTTGTTATTCCAAGCACTTTAAAGAATTCATGCATTCCTCTCACAAGCTCCTGATTAGTCTTCAGCTCCTGCGGATAATCAAAAAGCAATACCTGATAGTCCGCTGAGAGTGCATCCACATACCCCTGCCACATCTCAAGGGTATTCATTCCTCCGTTTAGCAATACAAGTGCCAGTCCATCCTTTTTCCCGCTTATTACATAACGAAATGTTCCTCCACCGGCATTAATACTCTTATATGTATGATTTTTTGCAAATACTTTCAAGTCCTCTGAATATGACATATTTTTATTCTCCTTTCGCAAATTAGCGGACAATGCCGGATTGACGCAAATCACAAACTTGCCATTGTCCTGACAATCACAAACATGGTCATGTTATGACAACAAAAAAAGCATCAGTTAGTCTTTGCTAACCAATGCCATTTTAACATATATTTGTGATAATACAAAATTTTTATGCCGACAATCAAATCAAGTGCTGATTTAAGGAATAATTATAATGAAATTTCATTTGGTAGATGATCCGGTACCGGCAAGCTGGGGCATTCGTTTTGTGATAATCAATAATTACCTTGCCTTTTATACGATTAATGAAGAAAAGCAGGCTGTAATCATCGTCCGTTTTCTCTATCAGAAAAGTAACTGGACTTCCATTCTTCGACAGGGCTTTCCCCTCATTTAAGGAATCTGTTATATGCAGGTTCCTTTTTGCGCATTGCCTTATATGCAGCCGCACAAGCTTCTTCTAATCTATTCTTAATTATATCACCACCCCATTACAATGGTCGATTTCTGCTTGTGTCAAGTAAGGGACAAAAATTACTTTGACAATAATTAGTAATTTTTTATTTTAGTGCCACAATTTCATTTTTTTATCGATTTGTGGCACTAACTCAAATTAATATTTACTTTTCCTAATAGAAAATCAACAATATTTATATGTGAAATACCATCTCTGGAATAATCGAATCTATCTAATGAAAATACATATTTAGGTGACGCATCGCTTATAGGCTTAAACGCTCCAAATTCTCGTTCAATTGTTTCCCTGCTTCCAAGATAATACGCAACTTGTATGAAACATTTTTTACGACCATCAATAACGACAAAATCAATTTCACCCTTATATGTTTTTCCTGTAAATACTTCATAATCTCTCGAAACCAGTTCATTATAAATAATATTTTCCAAGAAAAAGGTATCTTCAAAATTTACCAAGTTAGTATTTATCATACGAAAACCTGTATCAACAGCATATTGTTTTTCAATATATGACATTGCCTGTTTTCCTACAATATTAAACCTTTTCACTCGATCTATGAGACATGCTTTATCCATCTTATCAAGATATCTGTATATTGTTTTTCTGTCCACACTTTCCGCATTTTGATTCTCGAAATAATTTTCTATATTTTTACTGGAAAATTCTTTCCCAGCATTTGCCATAATATACCCTGCTATCTTTTCAAAATTTTGTCTATTTATTTTTGATCTATCAGTTATAATATCTTTATCAAGAATACCCACATATGTTTGCTCCAAATATCTCTTAATATCACTTTCTTTCGAAAATGAAAATCTCAATGGAAATCCACCCCAATTGATATAATCAATAATAAATTCATCAGGAGTCTGATTTTTTCCTATTACTTTAATATATTCATAACTTTCTGCAAAAGAAAATGGCATTATCCTGAATTCAACACATCGTCCCACCAAAAGTGTTGCCATCTTGCCTGACAGCAGTTTAGAATCACTCCCTGTAATGAAAAGATAACAATTAATTGTAACACTC